>JBISJS010000001.1:0-277300 GCA_044442745.1 Candidatus Makana argininalis
ATGTATATTATATATCATTCAAATAATACAGATATGCTTAAAATAATTGTTTCTTTGTTAATATCTGTTAAAAAAAAAAATGTTGATCCTCTAAAACCAGAAATAATAGTAGTGAAAAATAAAAATATTTCAGAATGGTTAAAAATAAAATTATCAGAACAATTGGGTATATATTCAAATATTAAATTTATTACTATTTCTAAATTTATATGGACGATGATTTCAAATTTATTACCAAATATTAAATATAAATATATTCAGAATAATTCTATTATGACATGGAAAATTATGTCTTTAATACCTAATATTATAAACAATAAATATTTTTTAAAAATAAAATTATATTTAAATAATAATGATATTGTAAAAAAATTTAAATTTTCTCGTTCATTATCTTATATATTTAAACAATATTTAATATATCGTCCAGATTGGTTAAAATCTTGGATAAATGGTAAACTAGTTAATGGTTTAAGTGAAGAACAAATTTGGCAATCTTTTTTGTGGAGAAAATTAATACATAATAAATTAAATTATAATGAATTAATTTTACAAAATTACGATAATTTTCATTATTTTGAAAAAATTATAAAAAATAAATATTTAAAAAAAAAAAAATTACCTAATAGAGCATTTATTTTTGGAATATCTTCAATTCCTCCTATGTATATTAAATTATTAGAATTACTAGGACATTATATGGATATTCATAATATGATTATAAATCCTTGTAAAAACTATTGGGGAGATATAGAATATTTAAATTTATTTGAAAAAATAATAAATAAATATATTAAAGAAAATAATAATATAATATCTGTTAAAAAAAAAAAAAAAAATATATTTAAACAAAATATAGATAAATTTAAATTAGGAAATTATTTTCTTTCTTCTTGGGGTAAAAAATGCAAAGAATATATATATTTAATATCAAATTTAAATAGAATTATAGAAATCAATGCGTTTATTAAACCTAATAATACTAATATTTTAAATTTAATTAAAAAAGATATTCTTTTTTTAAAAAAATATTCATTTGATGATAAAAAAAATATTTATAAAAATAAAATTTTAAAAAGAATGATTAAAAAAAAAGATTTTTCCATTAGTATTAATTCTTGTATTAACTTTTTTAAAGAAATAGAAATTTTATACGAAAAAATATTATTTCTAATGTCTCAAGATCATAAATTAAAACCTCAAGATATTATCGTAATGGCTCCAAATATAAATATTTATTTACCATCAATTAAATCTATATTTGGAAATTATCATTTAAAAAATAATTTACCATTTTATATTTCAGATATTATATCTAAAGAAATTAATTTAATTTCTAAAGCTTTTATTAGATTATTAAATCTACCATTTATTAAATTATCTACAAAAGAAATTATAAAATTATTAGAAGTAAAATCTATTTCATATAAATTTAAAATAAAGAATAAGGAAATTGATATATTAAAAAAATGGATGTTAGAATCAGGTATTAAATTAGAATCAGATGAAGAAAAAAAAAATGATAAATTAATTACTAATTTTAATTCTTTTAATTTTGGATTTAATAGAATGTTTTTAGGTTATGCTATGGAAAGTTGTTATGGTTATTGGAATAACATTCTTCCTTATGATAAAACATATGGATTATCATCAGTTTTATTGGGTAATTTTTATAACCTAATAAATAATATTAAATATTTTAAAAAAAAACTTTCAAAACCTAAAAAAATCAAATCTTGGTTTGCAATTTCTGAGATGATTATATCATCTTTTTTTTGTGCAACTTCTTATAAAGAAAAAGATGTTTTAATACTTATTAAAAAAACATGGAAAAAAATTTTAAAAAATTGTTATAAATCTCAATTTAAAGACAAAATTTCTATAAAGTTAATAACAGAAGAATTGTTTAATATATTAAATAAAAAAAAAATAATAAATAATTATTTATTTGGAAAAATAAATTTTTGTAATATAAAATCTATGTCTTCTATTAATTTTAAAATAGTATGTATATTGGGCATTAATGATAATATTTTTATAAAAAAAAAAAATAGAAATAATTTTAATTTAATTTATAAATATCCAAGAATTGGTGATAAAAATATTTTAGAAGATTATAAATATTGTTTTTTAGAATCTATGTTATCTGCTAAAAATATTTTTTATATTAGTTTTATTGGAAATAATATTAAAAATAATAATATTAATACAACTTCTATATTTGTAAATGAATTAATAGATTATATATCAAATAATTTTTATATTGAAGGAGATAAGAATTTAGACAATAAACAAATGATGATTAATGTTATTAAACATATTTTTAAATATCATGAAAATAAAATTTTTTTAAAACCAAATATATTTTATTTTAAAAAAAAAAATTTTTATTTAAAACAAAATTTAAAAACATTGAAACATGATTTATCTTTAAATTCAAAATTATTATTAAATTTTAAAAATAAAATATTAAAATTAGAAGATATGATTATTTTTTATAAAAATCCTATTAAAACATGGTTTATTAAAAATTTAGGAATATTTTATAATAAATCATTTACAGAAATTTCAAATGAAAAAGATTATATAAATAATATTTATATAACTCACAAAATTAAAGAAAAAATATTAAATTTAATGATTCAAAGAAAAAATATAATTAAAATATTTAATGAAATTAAATATTCTGGATTATTGCCAAATGGTATTTTTGGAGAAATATTTTTTTTAGAGCAATATAATAAATTAATTCATTTATATAAAAAAGTTAAAATATTTAATTTATTTATTAAAAAAAAAATAGAAATTTATTTGTATTTTAAATATGTAACCATTATAGGATGGATTGATTATTTTCATAAAAACGGAATAATTAAATGGAGTACTAAAAAAATAACTATTAAAGATGGTTTACTTTTATGGATAGAGCATTTAATTTATTGTGCATCTGGTGGAAAAGAACATAGTATCATGTTTTTTATAAATGGAGAGTGGAATTTCTATCCTGTTAAAAAATCTAAAGCTAAAAAATTATTAATTTATTATATTTTAGGTTATTTTAAAGGAATTTTAGAACCTTTATTATTATTTTATACAGTAAGTAATATATGGAAAAAATATTGTTTTAATAATTTAACTAAAAGTTTAAATAAAGATATTAATCTTACTCAAAAAGTTAAAAAAAAAATAAAAAGTTACTTCAATCAAAAAAACAATTTATATTTTGAATATCATGATATTTATACTAACAAAATTATTAAAAATATAAATAATAAAAATATAAATGAAATGCTTTTTTTATTTGATAAATATTTATTACCAATGTTAAAATTTAATAAAACATAATTTTTTTGTTAAATATTAAACATTAAATAAAACTAAATTTTATGATTAAAAATATTTTTAATGCTATTGAAGTTCCATTATGTGGAAATATTTTAATAGAAGCATCAGCGGGAACAGGTAAAACTTATACTATATCAATATTATATTTACGTTTAATTTTAGGCATGATAAGTAAAAATCATTTCAAACCTCTTCGAGTAAATGAAATATTAATTGTAACATTTACTGAATTAGCAAAGAATGAAATTAAAAATCGTATAATTGAAAATATCAATTTATTATATGAAGCATGTGTAAAAAAAAAAAGTAATAATTATTTTATTTTAAAAATATTAAAAAAAATAAAAAATATTAATACAGCTATATTACTATTAGAAATAGCTAAAAATAAAATAAATGAATTATCTATTTATACTATTCATGGTTTTTGTAAAAAAATTTTAAATAAAAATATTGTTGAATCTGGTATTATATTTAATAAAAATATCATAAAAGATGAATCAAATTTAAAATATGAAGCAATTAATTTTTTTTGGGAAAATAATTTTTCTGTTTTGCCTTATAATATAGCTATATTAATAAAAAAATATTGGATAAATAAAAAAAAATTTTTACTTGATATTTTTCCATATTTAAATTTTTATAAAAATAAAATTTTTAAATTTAAAAAAAAATATAGTTCAATAACAGAAATATATAAAGAAATAATATCAGATATTAATTTTTTAAAAAAAAATTGGATTAAATTTTCTTCGTTTAGAAAATTTATATATAAATCTAAAATAGATAAAAAAATATATAGTGAAAAAAAAATCATTAAATGGTTAAATAAACTAGATAAATGGTCTAATGAACCAACAATTAATGATATAGTTCCAAATGAATTATCAAAATTTAAAATATCAAATTTATTAAAAAATAAAATGAAAAACAATAATAAAAATTATATTCTATTTCATATAATTGAAAATTATTATTTAAATAAATCATCAACAAAAGAAAAGATTTTTAATATTGCTATTTCAAAAATTAAAAAATATATTAAAATTGAAAAAAATCATAAATCAGAAATCAGTTTTAATGATTTAATTATTCATTTAGAAAAAATTATTAAAGGTAAATTCGGATCTATATTATCAAATAAAATACGTAAATTATATCCAGTAGCAATTATTGATGAATTTCAAGATACAGATGTACATCAATATAATATTTTTAAAAAAATATATATTGGATATAAAAGTTGTTTTTTTTTAATTATAGGAGATCCTAAACAATCTATTTATGGTTTTCGTGGTGCTGATATTTTAACTTATATTAAAGCTAAAAATAAAGTAAATAATCATTATACTCTTAATATTAATTGGCGTTCTTCTAAAGGAATGGTAAATTCTATTAATAATATATTTACTTTAATGTCTAATCCATTTTTTTTAAAAGAAATTTCATTTATACCATTAACATATTCTGATAAAAATAAAAAATTAAAATTTATAGTAAATAATAAAATTTATCCTTCAATGTGTATTTGGATGCAACCTGATATTATAGTCAATTCTCATGAATATAAAAAATATATGTCAAATAAATGTGCAAATACTATTTTTTCATGGTTAAATTCATCAAATAATAAACAAACATGGATAGAAGGTAATTTTGGTAAAAAATATATTAAAGCTTCTGATATTACAATAATAGTAAGAAATAGTAATGAAGCTAATATAATTAGTAATGAATTATCAAAATTTAATATTCCATCTATTTTTATATCTAAAAGCGAAAATATATTCAAATCTAAATCATCAATTGATTTAATGTGGATATTAAAAGCCGTATTATATAATAATCATTCATATATTAAAAGAGCTTTAATAACAGATATTATTGGTTTTGATTTTAATAAAATACAAAATTTAAATAAAAATAAAGAATTATTGTATAAACATATAAATAATTTTATTAAATATAGATTAATATGGAATAAATATGGTATTTATCCTATGATTAAAGAGTTAATACAAGATTATAAAATCATCAATAATATTTTTTCTTTTAAAGAAGGTGAAAAAAAATTTACTACTTTAATCAGTTTAGGGGAGTTATTACAAGAAAAATCAATATATTTAGAAAATAAATTATCATTAATTAGATTATTGGAAGAAAAAATATATTCACATAATAAATATTATAAAAATGAACAATCAATTTTAGAAAAAAATATAAATTTCGTTAATATAATTACTGTTCATAAATCAAAAGGTTTAGAATTTCCAATAGTTTTTTTACCATTTATTGCAGATTATAGAATTAAAAAAAATATTTCTTATTTAGATATTTTAAATTCTAAATTATTAATTAATAAAATTGATAATGATAGACTAGCTGAAGATTTAAGAATATTATATGTTTCTTTAACAAGATCAATATATCATTGTAGTATAGGTGTATCTTCATTACATAAAGGCAAGAATATAAAATCAAAAAAAAATAGTGTTCATAAAAGTGCTATTGGTTATTTAATTCAAAATGGTATTTGTGGTGATGTAAATTTTTTAGAAAATAAAATAAAACTTTTAGTTAAAAAATCAAAAGGTGATATTATAATAAGTAAAAAAAAATATTTAAATAAAAATAAATATTCACTGAATTTGAATAAATTAATAAAATTTAAAAAAAATAATATTAATAACTTTGTTAAAAATAATGATACTATTATTAGTTATTCTTCATTAAATAAAAATTTAAAATATATTAAAAAATCTACTTTATCTAGTGTAAATATATTTAATAATTTTAAAAAAAAAAAAAAAATTCAAATTTAAATCAACACACTTTTCTGGAAAAATGTAATAATTAAATGGATTAAAAATATTATTCATTGTCCTTTAGATAACAAATATCTTACTCTTAAAGATATTAATATTAAAGATAGATGTAATGAATTATCTTTTTATATTCCTGTCAATGATTTTTTTTTTACACATGAATTAGAAAATATTTGTAAAAAATATGATCCTATTAGTTATAGGTGTATAAACATTAATTTTCCAAAAAAAAAAGGAATTCTTAAAGGACTTATAGATTTAGTTTTTAGATGGAATAAAAAATATTATATTTTAGATTATAAATCTAATTGGCTTGGAAAAAATGAAAAATATTATAATTTATCAAATATAGAGAAATCAATTATTAACAATAGGTATGATTTACAATATCAAATATATACATTAGCAATTCATCGTTTTTTAAAACAAAAACTAAATAGATATGATTATAAAAATGATTTTGGTGGTGTATATTATATGTTTTTAAGAGGTATAGATAATTTAAATACAAATAATGGTATTTTTTATTGCAAACCTGATGTTAAATTAATAAATTATATAGATAATTTATTAATTTAATAATTTTTTTGAAAATTAAATTAATTTAATAATAAAATTATGGAAAATATAATTAAAAAATTTATAAAATTAAATTTATTAACATCTTTTGATATACATTTTGCTAAAACTATTTCAAAAAAATCACAACCATCTTTAACGTTTGTAAGTGCTTGTCTTAGTTCTTACACAAGAAATGGTCATACTTATATTCCATTAAAAATATTTTTTTCTAATAAAATCTTTAATGTTAAAATTAAAAATACTTTAATAAAGTCAATTCAAAAAATTTGTTTTTCATCACCACAAGAACTTAATAAGAGATTACTTTTATATAAATCTGTAAGCAATGGATCTATTAATACACCTATTATTTTATATAAAAAAAAACTATATATAAATAGAATGTGGAAAAAAGAAATTTTTGTATTAAATTTTTTTAAAAAAAATATAATTAAAAAAATAATAGATTATAATAAAATAATTAAAATATTAAATATTTATTTTGTTAATAAAAATTATTTCATTAATTGGCAAAAAATTGCTGCTTTTATTTCAATAACTAATCATTCATCTATTATTTCAGGCAGACCAAGAACAGGAAAAACATATATTTTATTTAAAATATTAATTTGTTTAATTCAATTAAATAAAAAACCAATTAGAATAATAATATCATCTAATAATTTTAAATCTTTAAATAATTTAAATAATAATATTAAATATTATATTAAAAATTTGAATTTAAGTGATTATACAAAAAAACAAATACCTAAAATAGCTATAAATATTAATACATTGATTAATAAAAATAATATTAAATTATATTTAAAATATAAAATATCAGATTTTTTACATGTTGATTTAATCATTATAGATGATGCATCAATGATAAATTTATCAACAATGTATAATTTAATTTCAATTATATCTCCAAAAACTAGAATAATTTTATTTGGTGATAGTAATCATATATCTTCTGTTGAACCAGGATCAATTTTTTATGATATATGTAAAATAGCTAGTAATTTAGAAAAATTAATTTTTAATTATTCTATATTGAAATTATCAAATTTCAATATAGATATAAAAAGAAAACAAAAATTTAAATTATTTACAAAAAAATTATATTTACTTCGAAAAAATTATATATTTAAAAAAAAATTTGATATTAATAATTTATCTTATGCAGTTAACTATGGAAAATATAAATACTTTTTAAAATTAATAAAATCTAAAAAAAGTCAAAACATTACTTATAATGATATTAAAAATACACAAGATTTTAATAGTATGATATTTAATTGTATTGAAAATTATAAATTTTATTTAAATCAAATTAAAAAAAAAGCATCAATTCAATCTATTTTTAAATCGTTTTATAATTTTAGATTATTATGTTGTACTAAAAAAGGTATTTATGGTTCTCAATTTATTAATCAATTAATAGAAATATTCATAATTAATAAAAAAATAGTAAAAATAAAAAATTCTAAAAAAGAATATAATGGAAAACCAATTATTTTTACTGAAAATTCAAATTATTTAGAAATATATAAAAATGATATTGGTATTATTATATTTGATAATAAAAGAAATATTAATATTATTGTTTATATAAAAAATAAAATTATTAAAATAAAAAAAATATTTTTTTTACCAAAATACGAAACTGCATTTGCAGTTCCAATAAAAACATCAACAAATTTTAATTTTAATAAAACTTCTTTAGTTTTAACAAATAATATATTACCTTTTTTTAAAAAAGAGTTAATTTATACTGCAATAAATAGTTCTAAAAATAAATTTAATTTATTTTCAACAAAAAAAATTTTAGATGATTATTTTAAATTAAGAGTATAATAAATTTTTTTAAAAAATAAATAATTTATATTAATATTTATTTTTTATTTTTTTTTGTTTTTGTTAAATAAAAATAAAATCATTTGTTTTTCTAGAAATTTTAAATGATTAATATTTCTAGTATTTAATTTATTTTCATTTATTAAAATTGTTTGTTTATTTTGCCATATATGCCAAGCTTTTTTAGATATATTATTAAATATTTTTTTACCTAAAGAACCTTGATATAATTGATAATCTTGTTTTTCTGATTCAATATTTAGAAATTTGCAAAAAATTTTTTTAATCATGTTATATTTATTTTTGAATAATATTATTTGATTTAAATTACAATAATTTATTATTTATTTAATAAATAGTTTTATATTATATATTATATAGTATATATATCATATATTTTATATAAATAATTCAATAAGAAAATTAAGAAATAATCTACCATAATCTGTTACAGTCCAATAAATATCATTTTCTTTTAAATATTTTTTATTAATTGCTTTATTTATTAATTTTCTAATATTTATTTCTTTTATTCCTGTAAAATAATAAAATTCAGAACGGGGAATAGGTTCTATAAGTCTAAATCTATTCATAAAATATTCAATAATTAAATTATAAGAATTAACATTATATATTTTAGATATATAATTTTTATTCATGTAATTAGTAATGTTACTTGATTTTACTGTTCTTATTACTGTTCTATCTTTAAGTGTAATTTTACCGTGAGAACCGCAACCAATGCCAATATAATCTTCAAATTTCCAATAATTAATATTATGCTTACATTCGAATCCTGGTTTACAATAACTTGAAATTTCATATCTATTATAACCTGATTTTTTTAAAATATTATCACCTATTTTATACATTTGCCAAACATTATTTTCATTCGGTAAAATTGGAGGAACATAATAAAAATATGTATTTGGTTCTAAAGTTAATTGATACCAAGATATATGGTTTGGTTGTATATTAATAATTTTATTTAAATCTTCAAAAGAATCTTTAACAGACTGATTGGGTAATCCATACATCAAATCAATATTAACATTATTTGAATAATTACAAGAAATTAATTTATATATTAAATATGAATCATAATTATTATTAATTCTTCCTAAATTACAAATTTTATTATTATCTAAACTTTGAATACCAATTGAAATTCTATTTATTCCTATTTTTTTATATTCATACAATAAATTTTTTGATGAACTTTCAGGATTAGATTCTAATGTTATTTCTGTTTTTTTGGATATTAAAAACCTTTTTTTTATTTCTTGAATAAGTATTTTAAGTGATTTTAATGGAAATATACTTGGTGTTCCACCACCAATAAATATTGTATTAATATTTCTTCCTGAAATATATTTAATATCGTTATCTAAATCTTCTAATAAATTATTAATATATTTTTTATGTGGTATTTTTTTTTTAATCACAGAAACATTAAAATCACAATAATGACATTTTTTTATACACCATGGTATATGTATATATAAACTTATTTTAGGTAATGTATTTATATTCATATGTTTATATTATTATTAATTTATTAATATTTTTAATATTTTGTTTGTTTAATGTTATTAAATAAAATTATTTTTTAATTTAATTAAATTATATTTGTATTATATTTTAATTTAAAATATATAAATAAAAATTAATAATTTAATTATATTCTATACCAAACACCTGGTAATAAATAAATTCCTAAATAATTAAGTGCAAATAAAAAAGATATTAATATTAAAAATGATAAATCAATACTATATGTAGATGGAAATATTTTTTTAATTAAAAATATAAGTGACTCACTTAACATATAAATAACTTCATTCATAATATTTTTATCTTGTTTTAATTTAATTAATAATAATCGTAGTATTAATATCCAAAATAATAAATTACCAAATATTTTTAATAAAGTTATTATTCCTATAACTATATAAATAGTTTTTATTTTTATTAAATTAGTTTCAAAAAAAATAATAATTGGAAATTTAACTATTGCTAAAAAAATAGATATTATAAAAAAACATGTATTTACATAATTAGGCATTAAATATTTAATTATTTTAATTAATGGATACGTAATTTTATCAATTAATTGATAAAATGAATTATAAAAATCACATTTTGTCCATTGAATCCAAATTCTAATAATAATTAGTATTATATAAAAATCTATTATAGATTTTACTAAAAAATTAATTATTATCATAATAATTATTATCCTTAAATTTTATTAAAATAAATATTTTAATAATATTAAAATTATAAATATAAAATTATTTATATTTTAAACTATTTTTTTTAAAATTAAAATTATATAAATAATATAATATAAATATTATTTAATAGGTGTTAAAAATGATTAAAAATGATATAGGTATCATAGGCATGTCAACAATGGGTAAAAATTTAGCTATTAATATTGAAAATAAAGGATATAGAATTTCTGTTTTTAACAGATCTAAAGAAAAAACTGAAATGTTAATATATAAAAATCCATTTAAAAAAATTTATCCATTTTATAATATTCATAATTTTGTTAGTTCAATTAAGTTACCTCGTATTATATTTTTAATTATAAAACCTGGAAAACCTATAGATTTAAATATTAATTTATTAAAAACTTATATAAATAAAAATGATATTATAATCGATTGCGGAAATTCTTTATATAAAGATACTTTAAGGAGAGATATAGAATTAAATAAAAAGGGTTTTAAATTTATAGGAGCAGGAATATCTGGAGGCGAAGAAGGGGCTCTTAATGGTCTATCGATAATGGCCGGAGGAAATAAATCATCATATAAAATTGTAGAGCCAATTTTTAAAAAAATTGCAGCAAATATAAAAGGATCCCCTTGTGTTACATATATCGGTAAAGGAGGATCAGGTCATTATGTAAAAATGATACATAATGGAATTGAATATTCATATATGCAATTAATTTCTGAAATATATTTTATTATGAAAAATACTCTTAAATTAAATAACGAAAAATTATATAGTATTTTTAATAAATGGGACCAAGGAGAACTTAAAAGTTATTTAATAAACATTACTAAAAAAATTTTAATTAAAAAAAATTATGAAGGTAAATTTATATTAGATCTTATTATTGATGAAGCTCTGAATAAAAAAACAGGAAAATGGTCAATCAATAGTTCTATAGAATTAGAAGAACCTTTTAATGTTGCTACGGAGTCATTATTTTTTCGTTATATTTCATCTATGAAAAATCAACGCATTATTGCTTCAAAACTGCTTATTGGACCTATAAATAAAAAATATAAATATAAAAATAATAAATTTATAGAAAAAATTAGACAAGCTTTATATTTATCAAAAATTATTTCTTATGCTCAAGGTTTTTCTCATTTAAAAAAAGGTTCACATAAAAATAATTGGAATCTCAATTATTATTCAATAGCAAAAATTTTTAGAAATGGTTGTATAATAAGATCAAAAATATTGGAAAAAATAATGGATGTGTATAATTACAATCCTAATATATACAATATATTATTATCATCATATTTTATTAATATTTGTAATAAATATAATTTTTCATTAAGATATATTGTGTCTTATGCAATAAATAATGGTTATCCAGTTCCTGCTTTATCATCTGCATTATCTTACTATGACTGTTACAGATCTAAATTTTTATCATCAAATTTAATTCAAGCTCAAAGAGATTGCTTTGGATCTCATAATTATAAAAGAATTGATAAAAATGGTATTTTTCATACAAATTGGGATAATTAAATATCAATATAATTTGAATATTAAATAAGTATTTAATATTCAAATTATATTGATATTTAATTATTTAATAATAAATATTATATTTAATATAATTAATAATTAATTTTTTTAATATTTATTATAATAAATATTAAAAAATTAATATATCATGGATGAATATGAATAATAAAATGATAAATTTAACAGATAACAATTTTGAAAAAAATATATTAAATTTTAAAAAAAGTATAGTTGTTGATTTTTGGTCTGAGTTTTGTGGACCATGTAAAATAATGGAACCTTTATTAAAACAAATTTCAGATGAATTTAAAAATAAAATAATTTTTGCTAAATTTAATATTGGAGATAATTTATCTATACCTAAAAAATATGATATACGTAGTATTCCTACTATATTAATATTTAATAATGGAAAATTAAAAGCAACTAAAGTTGGTTTAATGTCTAAATCAATATTAAGGAAATTTATTAATAAAAATATTTAATTAATATATATTTAATTTAATGACATAAATTTTGTTTTAAAATAAATAAAGATTTTTTAAAAAATTAACAATTATGAATATAACAGAATTAAAGAATACGCCTGTTTTAAAAAGAGTTTTAATAGGTGAAAAAATGGGTTTAGAAAATTTATCTAAAATGAATAAAAAAGATATAATATTTTCAATTATAAACAAACATAGTAAAAGTGGAGAAAATATATTTGGTGAAGGAGTATTAGAAATTCTCCAAGATGGTTTTGGTTTTTTGAGATCCAGCGAAAGCTCTTATCTTGCTGGACCAGATGATATTTATGTTTCTCCAAGTCAGATAAGACGTTTTAATTTAAGAACTGGTGATACAATTTATGGTAAAATCAGACCACCTAAAGATGGCGAACGTTATTTTGCTTTATTAAAAATTAATAAAGTAAATTATGATAAACCTGAAAATTCGAATAAAAAAATTTTATTTGAAAACTTAACACCTCTTCATGCAAATGATAGATTAAAAATGGAAAGAGGTAATGGTTCTAAAGAAGATTTGACTGCAAGAGTATTAGATTTAGCTTCTCCAATTGGAAGAGGTCAACGTGGTTTAATAGTCGCACCACCTAAAGCTGGCAAAACAATTCTTTTACAAAAAATAGCACAAAGTATTTCTCACAATCATCCAAAGAGTATTCTTATTGTTTTATTAATAGATGAACGCCCTGAAGAAGTTACAGAAATGAAAAGATTAGTTAAAGGAGAAGTAATAGCATCAACTTTTGATGAACCATCATCTAGACATGTTCAGGTATCAGAAATGGTCATAGAAAAAGCAAAAAGACTTGTAGAACATAATAAAAATGTAATTATTTTATTAGATTCTATAACCAGATTAGCAAGAGCTTATAATAATATAGTACCTACTTCAGGAAAAGTATTAACAGGTGGAATTGATTCTAATGCTCTTCATAGACCTAAAAGGTTTTTTGGAGCAGCTCGTAATATGGAAGAAGGTGGTAGTTTAACCATTATAGCCACTGCTCTTGTAGATACTGGTTCTAAAATGGATGAAATTATTTATGAAGAATTTAAAGGTACTGGAAATATGGAATTACATCTTTCACGTAAAATTGCTGAAAAAAGAGTTTTTCCTGCTATTGATTATAATAGATCTGGTACTAGAAAAGAAGAATTATTAACAACAAAAGAAGAATTAAGAAAAATGTGGATTTTAAGAAAAATTATTCATCCAATGATGGAAATAGAAGCAATAGAATTTTTAATTAGTAAATTGTCCATGACAAGTAATAATTATGAATTTTTCAATATGATGAAAGGAATATAAGAAAAAATATTTAAACAATTTATTTATATTTTGAAATTTTTAATTTCATTCCTGAAATTTTAAACTTTGACTATTTATAATGATTTTTAATTAAATATTTAAAAAATATGAAATTGATTTTATTAAATATTTAATATCAGGAATGATACAGTTAATATTAAAAAATATATATTAATTTATTTCTATAATTAAGTATATTTATTTTAATATTATAAATTTTTTTTAGCTTCTTGGATAGATTTATTGATTTGGCTTATTGAAGAACCACCTTTAACATCTCTCTTAGATAAACAAGATTTAATTGTAAGTACTTTATATACATCATGTTCTATAATTGAATTATATTTTTTGAATGTATTTAAAGATAAATATTCTAATGGTTTTTTTTTATTTATAGCTTCTAGTACTATTTTACCAACAATATTATGTGATTTTCTAAATGAAATACCTTTTGCAACCAAGTAATCTGCTAATTCTGTAGCATTAGAATATCCTTTTTTAGCAGCTTCTTTACAATTTTTTATTTTTATTTTTAATCCATCTAATATTAAATTAGTCATATTTAAACATTCAATCCAAGTATCTAAAGAATTAAAAATATATTCTTTATCTTCTTGCATATCTTTATTATAAGCCATAGGTAACCCTTTTAAAGTCATCATCATACCTATTAAATAACCACTAACTTTTCCGCATTTTCCTCTTATAAGTTCTAATGCATCAGGATTTTTTTTTTGTGGCATAAGAGATGATCCTGATGTTACTAAATCAGATAATTCAATAAAATTAGCTTCACTGGTATTAAAAAATATTAAATCTTCTGAAAATCTAGATAAATGTATCATTCCAACAGAAGAATTAAACAGTAATTCTAAAATATAATCTCTATCAGAAACACTATCGAGACTATTTCTTGTTGCTTCTTCAAAACCCATTTTTTTAGCTAGTTTATCCCTATCAATAGGATATGAAGTACCTGTAAGAGCTGCACTTCCTAAAGGACTGAAATTTAATCTTTTTATTGAATCTTTCAAACGATTTTCATCTCTATATAACATTTCATTATAAGCCAAACACCAATGAGCAAAAGTAGTAGGTTGAGCTATTTGTAAATGAGTATATGATGGCATATAAGATCTTTGATTATCTTCAGCCTTTTTAATTAATGTTGTTCTTAATTTTTTAATTATTTTAATAACATCATATGTTTTTTCTTTACACCAAAGCTTCATATCTGTAGTTATTTGATCATTTCTACTTCTACCTGTATGTAATTTTTTTCCTATATTTCCTATTTTTTTAATTAATCTTTTTTCAACCCAGCTATGAATATCTTCTTCGTTGCTTAAAAATATTTTTTCAGGATTTTCTTTAAATTCTTCTAAAATTTTATTTAGTGAGTTTTTTAATTTTAAATATTCTTTTTTATTTATAACATTAACATTTAAAAGAGATTTAGACCAAGCAATCGAAGATATAATATCATGTTTAATTAATTTATAATCAAATTTTAGTGAGTTGTTAAAGTTTTTAAATAATTTATCTGAACTTTTATTAAAACGACCTCCCCATAATGACATATAAATTTACCTATTTTAATAATTTAAATTAATTAATATTTTTTAAAAATTAAATATAAATTTTTTATATTTTATTCATATGTAACACTAGTGCCATATGATTTTCCCTTGAAAATATTTAATAATTTATCAGATTTATACCAACTACATATTTCAACAGGTTTTTTAAGAACTTTAGAAGCTTTAATTGCAGATTGAACTTTAACAATCATACCGTTAGTAATAATTCCTTTAGATATTAATCTCATAGATTTTTTATTTGTAATTATATTAATTCTGTTTCCTTTTCCATCAAATATATAACTAACATCTGTAAGAAAAATTAAATCAGCTTTAAGAGATTTTGCTATTGCAGTTGCTATTTCGTCAGAATTGACATTAATGATATTTCCATCATTATTTATTCCAATAGAATTTATTATTGGTAAATAATTATTTTCAATTAATATTTTTAATAAATTTGATTTTTTAGCAAAAATATTACCAACATTACCAATTTGATAATTTTTATAATTAACATCAGATATATCACCATCTCCAATACATAGACCTAAAGATTTATAAATCTTAAATTTTTTTGCCCAAGATAATAACATTTTATTTATATTTTCAAGTACACCTGTAATAATTGTCATTTGATCTTTAGTTGTTATTCGTAAACCTTTTATTTTTTTAATTGGAATAGAAAGTTTTAGCATTAAATTATCTATTAAAAAACCTCCCCCGTGAATCAGGATTATAGATCTGTTATTTTTAACTCTAAATTTACTAATTGCATTAAATAAATTATATAAAGCTTCTTTACTATCTAATAAAATACCACCTATTTTAATAATCAATGGATTCATTTTATTGTATTCTCAAAAATATTAATTTTTCTTTAATTTAAATTATTTAATTTATTAAAATAATAATTTTTTTTAAAAATATTTGAGTTGTTAAAATTAAAATATATATTTTAAAATTATTAAATATATAATAATTTTTAAAAAATTAAATTTATATTAAATAAATAATAAATATGATTTATTTATTATTTTTTTAATTATTTTATATGTAAATATTAAATTTAATACTAATATTTAATATTGCTTATTATACTTATAACTTCATATTTTAATGATTCTATCATACATTCAAACATTATAAAAGATTCTTTTTTGTATTCTTGTTTAGGGTTTTTTTGAGCATATATACGAAGATTTATACCTTTTTTTAAATAATCAGATGAATATAAATATTCTTTCCAAAATTCATCAATTGCATTTAACATAATATTTTTTTCAAAAATATTTATTTTTTTATTTCCAATGTTTTTTTTAATTTTATTATAATTCTTTATTGATTTATAAATTATTTTTTTTTTTAATTTTTCTATTTTATATTTTTTAATTTTATTAAAAATCAATTTATTTAAATTAATTTTTATATTAAAATCATTTTTTAAACAATTTGTTAATTTATTAAGTTTAAATATATTTGAATATTTTAATTTAATAAAGTATTTATCAATTAATGTATTAATTACATCTATTCTAATATTATTAATAATTGTGTTAATGTTGTGAGATCGAAGTAATTTTTTTCTATGATTATATATTAATAATCTTTGATAATTAATTATATCATCATAATCCATAAGATTTTTTCTTGTATTATAATTTCTATTTTCTATTTTCATTTGTGCATTTTTAATAAATTTATTAATAAAAGGATGTTCAATGATTTTTTCTAATTTTAGATTTATGTTTTTAATAATGTTGTAAATATTTTTAGAAACAAAAATTCTCATTAAATCATCTTCCATTGATAAATAAAAACGTGATGATCCACAATCTCCCTGTCTACCAGATCTTCCTCTTAATTGATTATCTATACGTCTTGACATATGATGTTCTGATCCTATTACATGCAGACCACCAGCTTTTAAAACTAATTTATTTTTTAATTTCCATTTTTTTTTAAATATACTTTTATTAATATTATTTTTAATTATAATTGAATTTATTTTATTTATTCCACCTAATAATATATCCGTACCTCTACCAGCTATATTGGTAGCTATTGTTATTGCTCCTGGCATTCCAGCTTTAGATATAATTTCTGCTTCTTTAGAATTACATTTAGCATTTAAAATAGTATGTTTTATACCAATTTTTTTAAGTTCATATGAAATTAATTCTGATTTTGCAATAGATACTGTACCTACTAAAACTGGTTGTTTTCTTTTATTACAAGATATTATATCATTAATAATAGCTTTTATTTTTTCTTTTTCTTTTAAAAAAAACAAATCTAAATAATCTTTACGTATAATTGGTTTATTGGTTGGAATAACAAAAGTATTTAATTTATAAATTTTTTTAAATTCTAATGATTCTGTTTTAGCTGTACCAGTCATTCCTGATAATTTTTCATATAAACGAAAATAATTTTGTAACGTAATGGAAGCTAAATTTTTATTTTCTTTTTGAATATTTAAATTTTCTTTTGCTTCTATAGCTTGATGTAAACCATCAGACCATCTTTGATTATTCATAATTCTTCCAGTATTTTCATTAATTATTAAAATTTTACCTTGATGAATTATATAATCTATATTTTTATTAAAAAAAATATGAGCTTTAAAAGATGATGAAATATAATTGATTAAATAAATATTAGAGTTAGAATATAGAGATTTTTTTTTTTCTATTATTTTATTTTTAATTAAAATATTTTCAATTAAAATTAATCCTTTTTCATTTAAAATGACTTCTTTTGATTTTTGATCAATTAAATAATAATTTTGACTAGAGTTTTTTTTTTTATTATATTTAATAATATTTTTAATTATTTTATTAATGATTATATATATATCTGATTTTTCTTCTTCTTCACCTGATATTACAAGCGGTGTTTTTGATTCATCTATTAAAATAGAATCAATTTCATCTAATAATGCAAAATATAATTTTCTTTGAACTTTGTCTTTTTTGTTAAAAATCATATTATCTTTAAGATAATCAAAACCATATTCATGATTAGTACCATATGTAATATCAGCAGAATAAGCTAATCGTTTTTGATTTAATGTCATTCCACTTAAATTACTTTTTACAGTTAAATTTAAAAATTCAAATAATTTTTTGTTTTTTTTTGAATCACGATTTGCCAAATAATCATTTAATGTTACTATATGTACACCTTTTCCTTTTAAAGCATTAAGATAAGCTGGTAAAGTAGCAGTTAATGTTTTACCTTCTCCAGTATACATTTCAGCTATACAATTATTATTAAGAATTATTCCTCCCATCAACTGAACATCAAAATGACGCATATTAAATAATCTTTTACTAGCTTCTCTAACCACCGCAAATGCTTCAGGTAATATTTCATTTAAACTTTCACCATTTTTAATTCTTTTTTTAAATTCTTGTGTTTTATTAGAAAGATTATTATTACTTAAAACTTTTATTTTTTTTTCTAATTCATTAATTAACGAAACTGTTTTTTTAATATTTTCAATACATCTATTATTAGAATTTCCAAAAATTTTATTAATTGTTTTTTTAAACATAATTTTAAAAAATCTCTTTTAAAAATTTTAATTAGTATTTATAATAATTTAAAAAACTTAATTAAACAAATTATTTTATTTATTTCTCTTATTTAAATTAATTATTTTTTATTTTAAGATAATTTTAAAACATATGAAAAAAATACCTATATTAATTAATAATTGTTTATATAAATTTAAAGATAAAAAAATAAATTTTTTAAATCAATTTTCAAAAAAATATTTTATTTTTTTGAAAATTGATTTTATTTTCAAAAAAATAATACCTATTTATGTTCATAAATTATTTAAAATTTTAAATTTTAATAAAGGAATTATTATAATCGAAATTTTAAATTATAGTTCTAAAATTCATATTTTAAAAAAACAATCTATCTTGCTAGATACAATTAAATATAATACATCTATTAATATTTATTATATTAAATTTAAAATAAATTTTAACTTATATTAAAAACAAATAAATAAAATATAATTAAAATATTTGATAAATTTATTATCATTTAAATGTTTTAAAATAAATTTATAAAATTATTAAATAAATTAATTTTTTAATATTTTATTTTTTAAAAAATGATATTTAAATTTTATTTAGTAATGAAATTAAATAATAAAAATTATATTTTTTCAATTACTCTTAGTATTGCGCTTCTAGATCTGTTATTATTTTTAATTTCTTTTTTCGAAGGTTTTATTTTTATAATTTTTTTAAATTTTATTTTATTTAAATATTTTTTTTTATTTTTTTTTGTAAATTTTTTAATAAATGTTTTAACTAATCTATGTTCTATAGAATGAAAACTAAGTATAGCTAATCTACCACCTATATTTAAAATATTAATTATATTTTTCAAAGATTTTGATATTTCTTCGATCTCATTATTAATATAAATTCTTATAGCTTGAAAAGTTTTAGTTGATGGATTTTTAAATTTTTTTTTTATAAAAATCACTTTATAAATTTTTTTAGAAAGATCTATTGTGTTTTTTAAAGGTTCATTTTTTTTTTTATTATAAATAGATTTTGCTATTTTTTTATAAAATTTTTCTTCACCATATGTTTTAAGAACATATTCAATATCTTTAATATTAGTATTTAATAACCACTGGTATGCTGATACACCACATGTATTATTCATTCTCATATCTAAAGGGCCTTTCTTTATAAAAGAAAAGCCACGTTTAGGATTATCTAACTGTAAAGATGATATTCCTAAATCATATATTATTCCGTTTATTTTACCTATTAAATTTAATTTAGAAATAAAATAATATATTTGAGAAAAATTTCCATGGATGATTTTAAATCTTTTATCTACCAATAATAAAGCTTTTTTAATCGAATTAGGATCTCTATCTATAGAAATAAGATTACCATATCTATTTAATTTTTTTAAAATCAAATTAGAATGACCACCATTACCAAATGTACAATCTATATAAATACCATTTGGTTTAATGTTTAAATTCTTAATTGATTCTTTTAATAAAACACTTTTATGTAAATATTTTTTATTCATATTGTATAAATAATTTTATATTACCATTTTAAATTAAAATAATTTTTAAAAAAATATAATTAACTGAATTTATTATATTTAATAATAAACAATTTAGTTATTTAAATAAATTGCATTTAAATATTAAATACATAATATTTCCTGTTATTTTTTTTTTATATATAAACCAATTATTAGGAATAAAACTAAATAAATTTTCTTTTCTAGATTCAATATATATTAATGAATTATAATTAATCCATGAATTTTTAATTAATAGATAAATTGTTTTAAAAATTAAATTTTTTGAAAAAGGCGGATCAATATATACTATATCAAATAAATTTTTTTTTTTTTCAACCATACAATTGTATTTGTATTAATTAATATTGCATTATTTATTTTAAATCTTTTTAAATTATTTTTTAATTCTAAAGTTGTTTTTTTATTTTTTTCTAAAAATGTAACACTATTAGATCCTCTAGAAATAGATTCAAAACCTAATGATCCACTTCCTGCAAAACAATCTAAACATTTTGATCCAACAATTATATTAGATATCCAGTTAAATAATGTTTTTTTAATAAGATTTTTTGTAGGTCTTAAATTAGATTTTAAATTAAAAATTATTTTTTTATTTTTTAAATATCCACTTGTAATATTAATTTTAATTTTATACATATTTATATTTTTAATTTTATTTTTTATAATTATATTTAAATTTAAATATATTTTTAACAAATATATTTAATATTAAATATATTTGTTAAAAATATATTTAATATATTTTTTAATATATCAAATTTTAAATAAATTAAATTTATTAATAAATTAGTAATTTTTTAATTATTAATGTTTATGAATAAAATATTATATTCATAAATTTATATTGTTATTATTAAATTAAATTTAATTAAAAAATCAATATTTAATATATTAAATATTATTTATTTTTAAAAAAGGTTATAAATGATAAAAACTATAAATAAATTTTATTATTTTAATAAAAATTTAAAATCATATCTTAAAATAGCAAGTTTTTATCCTATTTTAACTGAAAAAGAAGAAAAATATTTTACAAAAAAGTTTTATTATAATGGAGATTTAGAATCTGCTAAAAATTTAATCTTATCACATATAAGATTTGTTATTAAAATTGCTAGAAATTATTTAGGATATGGTATTAGTCAATATGATCTTATACAAGAAGGAAATATAGGACTTATGAAAGCAGTAAGGAGATTTAATCCTAATGTCGGTGTTCGTTTAATTTCATTTGCAATTCATTGGATTAAAGCAGAAATACATGAATATGTTATTAATAATTGGCGTATTGTAAAAGTAGCAACCACAAAATCACAAAAAAAATTATTTTTTAATTTACGTAAAAATAAAAAAAATTTAGAATGGTTTAATAAAAATGAAATAAAAATAATATCTAAAAAACTAGATGTTAAAATTAAAGATGTAATTGAAATGGAATCACGTATGTCAGCAAAAGATATTACATTTGATCCTATTTATATAAATGTTGAAAATAATTATAAAGAAATTAATTCATTAAATCCAATTATTTATCATTATGATAAAAAATCTAATTTTGTTAATTCTTTAATTAAACACAAATGTTATAAAATTACTTTTAATAAAATTAATATTGCATTAAGTATTTTAGATAAAAGAAGTCAAGATATTATTAAATCTAGATGGTTAAACGATAATAACAAAACCACTTTACAGAAATTAGCACATAAATATGGAATTTCAGCTGAAAGAATTCGTCAATTAGAAAAACGTGCAATGAAAAAAATGAAAGAATCAATATTAGATAGTAAAATTTAATCATTTTTAAAAAATTAAATTATTTTAATTTACGATTTAAAATTTCAATATATGACATTTTAGCATTATCTCCTTTTCTAAATCCACATTTATAAATTCTAGTATAACCTCCTTTATAATTTATAATACGTGGACCTATTTCATTAAATAACTTAGCAACAATTTTATTATTTCTTAATTTTGAAAATACATTTCTTCTTTGTACCATACTGTCTTTTTTAGCAATATTAATTATTGGTTCAATATATCTTCTCAATTCTTTTGCTTTATTTAATGTTGTTTTAATTATTTCAAATTCTATTAATGAATTAGACATATTTTTAAACATAGCATTTCTGTGACTAACATTTCTATTTAATTTTTTTCCTTTTTTTAAATGTCTCACTTTATATTATCCTTGTTAAAAATATTAATAATTAATTATTTTTTTTAATTAAATTAATTGACCAATTATCTAAAATCATTCCTAATGATAAACCACGAGATAAAAGAACATTTTTAATTTCAGTAAGTGATTTTTTACCTAAATTTGGAGTTTTTAATAATTCCATTTCTGTACGTTGTACTAATTCACCTATATATCTAATAGATTCTGCTTTTAAACAATTAGAAGATCGAACTGTAAGTTCTAAATCATCTACTAATTTAAGAAATATAGGATCCAATTTTGGTGTTTTTTCTTTTAATTTATTCTCATTCATATTATTTAAATTTATAAAATATTTTAATTGACTATATAATAATGTAGCGGCTTTTTTTATAGCTTTTTCAGGTTGAATTGTACCATTTGTTTCTATTTCGATAATAAGTTTATCTAGATTTGTTCTGTGATTTAAATGTATTGTTTCTACATTATATGATATACGTTCTATAGGATTATAACATGCATCTATCAGTATTCTACCTATAGGTCGATTATTTTCTATATTTATTCTACTATAAGCAGGTATATAACCTATACCTTTTTGAACTTTAATTCTCATATTAATATGTGAATCAATATCAGTTAAATTACATATTACATGATTAGGATTTATTATTTTTACGTTAGCATCATGTATGATATCAGATGCTTTAACTTTTATAATTCCAGATTTGTTTAATGTTAAATTAATTTCATTTTTATGATATATTTTTATTGCTAATTTTTTTAAATTTAAAATAATTTCTAAAATATCTTCTTTTATGCCTTTTTTGGTACTAAATTCATGTAATACACCATCAATTTCAACTTCTGTAACACAACAACCAGGTATTGATGATAAAAGAATTCTACGTAATGCATTACCTAAAGTATGTCCAAATCCACGTTCTAATGGTTCTAATATTATTTTTGCATGTGTTGGACTAAATTTTTTAATTTCTACTATTTGAGGTTTTATTTTTTTTTTATTATATTTATTCATTATTTATCACTTATTAATAATTAATTTATTTTGAATATAATTCTACTATTAATTGTTCATTAATATCTTTATATAAAAGATTACGTTCTGGTATAAATTTAAGTATACCTTGCATTTTATTAGTATCAACTTCTATCCAACTTATTTTTTCTCTATTATTTTCAGATAATTCTAATGATAATTTTATACGTAATTGATTTTTAGATGTATCTTTTATACCTATAATGTCATTTATTTTTACTTGATATGATGCAATATTAACAATATTTTTGTTTACTGTAATTGATTTATGGTTAACTAATTGTCTAGATTCTGATCTTGTTGATCCAAATCCCATCCTATAAACTATATTATCTAATCTTAATTCTAGTAATTTAAGTAAATTTTCACCTGTATTTCCTTTCAATTTGATAGATTTATAGTAATAATTACGGAATTGACGTTCTAATATTCCATATATTCGTTTTACTTTTTGTTTTTCTCTTAATTGAATTCCATAATCAGATAGTCTATTTTTTTTTTTTACAAAATTACCTGGAAATTTTTCTATTTTGCATTTTGATTCTATAGAGCGACATCCAGATTTTAAAAATAAATCAATACCTTCTCGACGACTTAATTTAAGTTTAGGTCCTATATATTTAGACATAATATTATCCTTTAATATAAATAAATTTATACCCTTCTTTTTTTAGGCGGACGACATCCATTATGTGGTATTGGTGTTACATCAATAATATTAGTGATATTAAATCCTGCATTATTTAGTGCTCTTATACTTGATTCTCTTCCGGGACCTGGTCCTTTAATCATTACTTTTATATTTTTAATTCCGTATTCTTTAATTTTTTCAGAACATTTTTCAGCTGCAACTTGAGCTGCAAAAGGAGTTGATTTTTTAGAACCACGAAAACCACAGCATCCAGCAGTTGACCAACCTAAAGAATTACCATTAATATCAGTAATAGTTACTATAGTATTATTAAAAGATGAATGAATATAAACTATTCCATCAAGAATTTGTTTTTTATTTTTTTTACGTAATTTGTTTTTTTTATTAATCATGTTTTAAATTTCTCCTAAATTATTTTTTAATAGGTTTACGTGGACCTTTACATGTCCTAGCATTTGTTTTTGTTCGTTGACCCCTTACTGGAAGTTTTTTACGATGTCTTAAACCTCTATAGCTTGAAAAATCTATTAATCTTTTAATACTTATATTTATTTCACGTCTAAGATCTCCTTCTATTATAAATTTAGATATTGATTTATTCAAATTTCTTATACATTGATTAGATAATTGACAAATATTAATATTTTCAGGAACAGATGAAATAAAACAAATATATTTAGATCTTGATTTTCCAATACCGTAAATTGATGTTAGTGCAATTACAGTATTTTTATTTTCAGGAAGATTTATACCCGCTATACGTATCAATATATTTCTCCAATTTGTTAAAATTAAAATATTTATATTAAAAAATTTATATATTTACTTGATTTATTTTTAAATCCAATTTTTTTACCCTTGACGTTGTTTATGTTTAGAATATACATTACATATTATTCTAATAACTCTCTTTCTTTTTACAATTTTACAATTTCTACATAATTTTTTAACTGAAGTACGAACTTTCATTTTATTCTCTTTTTTAAATTATTAATTTTTTTGAAATATTATAATATTTGGTTAGGTTTTAATTTTTTTATTATTTTTCTATATTTACCAGACATCATAATTGTATTTATTTGATTTATAAAATCTATTATAAAAACAACTAAAATTAATAAAGATGTACCACTAAAATTAATTTTAAAATTAATTATTTTATTTATAATTTCCATAACTAAACAAATAAAAGTAATATATATTGATCCTAATAATGTAATTTTATTATATATTTTAAATATATATTTTTCTGTGTTTGGACCTGGTCTTATACCTTTTATAAAAGCTCCTGATTTTTTTAGATTATCTGATATTTCTTTGATATCAAATACAATTTTTGAATAAAAAAAACAAAAAAATTTAATAATATAAAAATATATTATTGTATAAGTTATATTTCCAGGTTTGAAATATTTTAATATTAAATTAATAAAATTTAATTTATATTGATTTTTAACCCATGTGATTATTGTTACAATAATAGTAATTAAATTAGAAGAAAAAACAGCAGTAACAACACCATTCATATTTATTTTTAATGGTAAGTATGTATTTTTAGTTGAAAAAAATTTTCTTCCTTGATGATTTGGATAATTAATTAATATTCGTCTTTGACCGCTTTCAATTAATACTATTATAAAAATAATAAAAAAAATTAACAATATCATCATAATAAACATTTTATATGTAATATAACCTTTAGAAATTTTATTTATTATTTTAATCGTTAAAATATAAAATTCAGATATTATTCCCGTAACAATTATAACTGAAATACCATTACCTATACCTTTTTTAGTTATTTTATTTCCAATCCAAATTAATAACATAGTTCCTAATGTTAAACTTATTATTGTAGTAATCAAAAACATAAAATACATTGAACTTGTTATATATTTATTTTTTTTATATAAATTATTAAAACCAATAGCTGTTATTAATGATTGAATTATAGATATAATAAAAGTTCCATATATTGTATATGTATTTATTTTTTTTTTATTATTGTTAAAATCTATTTTATTTAATAAAAAATTTTTTTTTAATTTTGTTAAAAATTGAATAATCATTGATGATGAAATATATGGCATAATACCTAAAGAAAATATAGAAGCATTATTTAAAGAACCACCTGAAAATATATTAAATATATTAATTATTAAATTATTATTGTTATTATTTATTAAATCTCTAAATATATTAATATTTATAAAAGGAATTGGAATAAAAGAACCTATTTTTAAAATAATTAGAGATAAAATAGCAAACATAATTCTTTTTTTTAATTCATTAAAACCTATTTGAGAATTTATAGATTTCAAATTTATTTTTTGATACATATTTTAATTATTCCTCAATTTTGCCACCATGAAATTCTATTATTTTTTTAGCTCCTTTGCTTACACTGATGCCATTAACTGTAATAGGTCTATTTATTTGTCCAGAATTTATAATTTTAACAAATTTTATATTTTTTTTAATAATTTTTTTATTTTTTAAAACATTAATATTTATTAAATTATTTTTAATATATAATAAATCTGACAATTTTATTTCTATATGAAAAATAGATTTTAAAGATTTAAAACCAAATTTAGGTATTCTACGATGCAAAGGCATTTGACCTCCTTCAAAACATCTTTTTAAATATTTACCAGAGCGTGATTTTTGACCTTTATGTCCTCTACCACAAGTTTTACCTAATCCAGAACCTATACCTCTTCCTACTCTTTTAGATGTTTTTTTTGATCTTTTAGATAAATACAAATTATTTAAATACATATATTATTACTCTATATTAACTATATAATAAATTAATTTAATCATTCCTATTATTGAAGGAACATGGTTTCTTTTTACTGTATGACCAATATAACGCAAACCTAATCCTTTTAAAGTTAATTTATGTTTAGGAATAATTCCTATTGCACTACGTATTTGAGTTATTTTAATTTTTTTTTTATACATAATTAATTATTTACCTATAATTTCCTTAATTGATTTTCCACGTTTATCAGCTATTTCTTTAATAGAAGTCATATTTTTTAAAGTATTAATAGTTGCTTTTACTACATTAATTGGATTATTGGATCCATAAGATTTTGCAATAATATTATTAATTCCTGCCATGCTAAACACTGCTCTCATGGCTCTACCTGCTATAATTCCAGTTCCTTCAATAGCTGGTTTCATAAACACAATAGATTTAGTGTAAAAACCTTTTATTGTATATTGAATTGTATTTTTATATATTGATACTATTATCATATTTTTTTTTGCTTTTTCGATTGATTTTTTTATTGCTGATGGAACTTCACGTGCTTTTCCATAACCAAAGCCTACTTTACCTTTACCATTTCCTACTGTGGTAAGAGCTGTAAAACTAAAAATTCTACCACCTTTTACTGTTTTAGATACTCTATTAATTGATATTAATTTTTCTTTAAAATTATTTTTGTGTTTATCTATATATATCATAATTTAACCTAAATATTAAAAAATTAGACCATTTTTACGAGCAGAATCTGCTAAAGCTTTTATTCTGCCATGATATTTAAAACCAGATCTATCAAATGATATTTTTTTAATATTTTTATTTATAGATCTTTTAGCAATTATTTGACCTATTTTACTAGCAGCGTTTTTATTTCCTGTTATTTTAAGTTTGTTTTTTATTTTTTTTTCTAAAGTAGAAGCTGATATTAAAATTTCTGAATTATTTTGTGAAATAATTTGTGCATAAATATGTCTAGATGTTTTATGAATTGATAATCTTATTGCATTAGATAATTTAATTTTTAAACGATTTTTTTTTGCTCTTTTTAAACGTATTTTTTTTTTTTTCATATTTTTTTCCTTATTTCTTTTTCTTATCTTTTAAATGTATAATTTCATTATTATATCTAATACCTTTACCTTTATAAGGTTCAGGTTTTTTATAAGATCTTATATCTGAAGCAACTTGTCCAATTACTTGTTTATTACATCCTTTTATAACAATCTCATTTTGAATTGGACATGTAATGATAACATCTTTTGGTATATTATATATTATATTATGAGAAAAACCTAAAGACAATATTAATGTATTATTATCAACTAAAGCTCTATAACCTACACCAACTAATTTTAATTTTTTAATAAAACCAAATTTAATACCTTTGATCATATTGTTTAAAATTGATCTTGTTGTGCCTGCAATAGACCAATTTTTTTTATTTTTTAATCTAGGATAAACATTAATTTTATTTTCAAAATGTTTAATTTTAATATTTTTATTTAAATTAAATGTTAATTTATTTTTTAAATGCATAACTATAATTTTTTTGGTATTTAAAATAATATTTACTCCTAATGGTATATTAATATGTATTTTAGAAATACGTGACATTTGATTCTCCTATTACGATACATAACATATAATTTCACCACCTATTGAAAGTTTACGAGCTTTTATATCAGACATAATTCCTTTAGATGTAGAAATAATAGCTATTCCTATACCGTAAATGACTTTAGGTAATTTTTTGTATTTTTTATATACACGTAAACTTGGTTTACTTACACGTTTTATATTTTCTATTACTGATTTTCCTTTAAAATATTTTAATTTTATTTTTATAAAAATTTTTATATTTTTTATAATTTTATATTTTTTTATAAATCCTTCTTCATAAAGAGTTTCAATAATTTTTTTTTTAAACATAGAATATATAACATATACTTCTTTTTTTTTAGCAATTTGACCATTTCTAATAATAGTTAACATATCTGAAATTGGATCTTGCATACTCATAAATTTAACCTCTTATTAAAATAATTTATTTACCAACTTGATTTTTTTAGTCCAGGTATTTCACCTTTCATAGCACATTCACGAAGTTTGATTCTACTTAAACCAAATTTTTTTAAAAATGCATGAGGACGTCCTGTTTGTATACAACGATTACGTTGTCTTGATGGACTTGAATCTCTTGGTAATTTCTGTAATTTAATCATTGCTTTCCATCTTTCTGTTTCAGAAAAATGTAAATTTGAAATTATATTTTTAAGTTCTAAACGTTTTTTAAAAAATTTGTTCACTAATTTTAATCTTTTTGATTCTCTTTTTAGTATAGATTTTTTAGTCATTTTTATTCCTAAAAATTTATTTATCAAATGGAATATTAAAGTATGATAATAATTTATAACATTCATTATCAGATAATGCAGTTGTTGTAATAGATATATCTAACCCTTTTAAGTTATCTATTTTATCATACTTAATTTCTGGAAAAATTATTTGTTCTGATAATCCAATATTATAATTACCTTTTCCATCAAAAGATTTTAAAGAAAAACCTCTAAAATCTCTAATACGTGGTACAGCAATATTAATAAATCTTTCAAGAAAATCCCACATTCTTTTACGACGTAAAGTTACTTTACAACCAATTGAATCACCTTTTCGTATTTTAAAACTTGATATAGATTTGCGTGCTTTTGTAATAAAAGGCTTTTGTCCTGATATTAATGTTAAATCATTAACATATTTATCTAAAATTTTTTTATTGTTATATGCTTTACCGATTCCCATATTTATGGTTATTTTTTTAATATTAGGAACTTGCATGATTGAAGAGTATTTAAATTTATTAATTAATATATGTACTATTTTGGTTTTATAAAAATAATTCAATTTATTTAACATAATAAACTCATATTATTTAATAATCAATTTATTAGATTTAAAAATTCTAATTTTTTTTTTATTTTTAAAAATAAATTTTATTTTATCTGCTGTATTATATTTTTTATTTAATATAGCTATATTTGAAATATGAATACTTGACTCTTGTTTTATTATTTCGCCTTTATTATTATTTGATTTATTTGGTTTTTTATGTTTGGTTACTAAATTTATATTATTAACTATAACTTTATTTTTAGAATAAATTTTTTTAACTATACCTATCTTACCTTTGTATTTACCTGTTATTACTATAACTGTATCATTTTTAATTATTTTTAAAGACATTTTTTTAAACCTCTTATATAACTTCAGGAGCCAAAGAAACAATTTTCATAAATTTTTCATTCTTTAATTCACGAGTAATAGGGCCAAAAATACGTGTACCTATAGGTTGATCAGAATTATTTAGTAAAACACAAGAATTGTTATCAAATCTAATTATAGAACCATCTAATCTATGATAATTTTTTTTTGTTCTTACAATTACAGCTTTTAAAACATCTCCTTTTTTTACTTTTCCTCTTGGAATAGCTTCTTTAATAGTAATTTTTATAATATCACCTAATGAAGCATATTTACGATGCGAACCACCTAAAACTTTAATACACATTACTGTACGCGCGCCAGAATTATCAGCTACTTTAAGTATAGTTTGTTCTTGTATCATTTTTGTAAAATTTTAATTAAATTTATTAAAATTTTAATTATAAAATTTTATATTTTAAATATAAAATTTTATAATTAAATATATTTAATATTAATTTTAAACTATATTAAAAAAAATTTAAATATAAATTTTCAAAAAATATTTTATTTAAATTATATTTTTTTTATTATTTTGGATAAAATCCATGATTTTGTTTTAGAAATTGGACGACATTCAATTATTTCAACAATATCCCCAATATTACAATAATTTTTATAATCATGTGCATTAATTTTTGTAGTACGTTTAATAAATTTACCATATAATTTATGTTTTATAAAACGTTCAATAGAAACAATAATAGATTTATTCATCTTATTACTTATCACTTTACCTTTTAATTTACATATATTATTATTCATTATTTATTACCTTTTGATGTAAAAAAGTTTTTATTTGTGCTATTTTTTTTTTTATTATTTTTAATACATGTGTTTTTTTTGATTTTCCTATATTTATTTTCATACGTGTTTTAAATTGTTTTTGTATTTGTTTTATTAATTCTAAATTTAAATTAATTTTTTTATTATTATTTTTTTTTTTCATTAAATTAACTCATTATTTATAAAAATAGTTTTAACTGATAATTTAGCTGATGCTAATTTAAATGCTTTTTTTGCTAGTTTTTCAGAAACACCATTCATTTCATATAAAATCTTGCCGGGTTTAATTAAAGAAACCCAATATTCAACATTTCCTTTTCCTTTTCCCATTCTAACTTCTAATGGTTTTTTAGTAATTGGTTTATCAGGAAAGATTTTTACCCATATTTTACCTTGTCTATTAATTGCATGAGTCATAGCACGTCTTGCTGATTCTATTTCATTAGAAGTTAATTGGCCTCTGCTTATTGCTTTTAATCCAAAAATACCTTTACCAATATTTTTAAATTCTTTCATTCCTCTGTTTCTACCTTTATGCATTTTTTTAAATTTTGTACGTTTTGGTTGTAACATATTTAATTGCCTTTTGTTTTTTTAAAAAATTAATTTTTAAAATATATATAATTATTATTAATGATCTAAAATTTCTCCTTTAAATATCCATACTTTAACACCTATAATTCCATAAGTAGTTTTTGCTTCAGAAATACTAAAATCTATATCTGCTCTAAAAGTGTGCAATGGGACTCTACCTTCTCTGATCCATTCTTTGCGTGCTATTTCAGCGCCTCCTAATCTACCACTAATTTCAATTTTAATACCTTTTGCTCCAAATCTAATTGCATTTTGTATAGATCTTTTCATTGCTCTTCTAAATATAACCCTTCTTTCTAATTGATTAGCTATATTATAAGATATTAATTTAGCATCTAATTCAGGTTTTTTTACTTCAACAATATTAACTTGAGATGGTATACCAGACATATTTGTAATTATTTTTCTTAATTTTTCTACATCTTCACCTTTTTTACCAATTACTATACCCGGTCTGGCAGTATATATTGTTATTTTAATAGTTTTAGAATTACGTTCTATTATAATTTTAGAAATTGAAGCATTTGATAATTTTAACATTAATAATTTACGAATTTCAAAATCATTTTTTAAATTAATTGAAAAATTTTTTTTATTTGCATACCAAATAGAATTCCATTTTTTATTTATACCTAAACGTATTAAAGTAGGATGTACTTTTTGACCCATTTTAACCTCTTTATTTTAAATATCAGATAAAATAATTGTAATATGACTAGTACGTTTAATTATACGATCTGCTCTACCTTTCGCTCTTGGAATAATACGTTTCATACTAGGACCATTATCAACAAAAATTTTTAATATTATCAATTTTTCAATATCACAATTATTATTATGTTCAGCATTAGAAATAACTGATTTTAATAATTTTTTTAAAATTAAGGAAGCTTTTTTTTTAATAAAATTTAATTTTTTTAAAGCTTTATATGCTTTTTCCCCTCTAATTAAATTTGCTATTAATCTAATTTTTTGAGCAGAAGATTTAGCATATTTATATTTAGCTATTGTTTCCATTTTATTCCTTATTTAATTTACCTTTTTTATTTTTTTTATCTGATAAATGACCTCTATAAGTTCTAGTTGGCGAAAATTCACCTAATTTATGACCTACCATTTCATCAATAATAAATACTGGTATATGTTTTTTGCCATTATGTACACAAATAGTAAATCCAACCATATTAGGAAATATAGTAGATCTGCGAGACCATGTAATAATAGGTTTTTTATTTTTTGTTTTTATTGCTTTTGTTATTTTTTTAAGTAAACTTGCATCTATAAAAGGACCCTTTTTAATTGAACGAGACATTATTTTAGCCTTTATTTATATTTCTATTAATTATAAATTTATCAGTACGTTTATTTTTACGAGTTTTTTTACCTTTTGTTTTTAAACCCCAAGGAGAAACTGGATGTTTACCAAAATTTCTTCCTTCTCCTCCACCATGTGGATGATCTATTGGATTCATAGCTGTTCCTCTTACAGTTGGACGTTTCCCAATCCAACGATTAGATCCAGCTTTACCTAATGATTTTAACGAATGTTCAGAATTTCCCACTTCTCCTAATGTAGCTCTACATTTAGATAATATTTTCCTAATTTCTCCAGAACGTAATCTTACTGTAACATAATTATTATCACGAGATATTATCTGAACATAATTACCTGCCGATCTTGCTATTTGACCACCTTTGCCAGGTTTAATTTCTATATTATGTACAATAGATCCTATAGGAATATTTTCCATAGGTAATGTATTTCCTATTGAAATTGGTATATCAATACCTGATTTTATTTTATCTCCTATTTGTAATCCTTTTGGACATAATATATAAGATCTTATTCCATCTTTATATAAAATTAATGCTATATTTGATGATCTATTAGGATCATATTCTATACGTTCTATTAATGCTTCCATATTATCTTTTATTCTTTTAAAATCTAATATACGATATCTTTTTTTGTGTCCTCCTCCTATATGACGAGTAGTAATTCTCCCTTTATTATTTCTACCGCCGGACTTATTAATTGGTTTTATTAATTTTGATAATGGCTTTCCTTTATATAAGTTATTATTTATTACTTTAACAACATGTCTACGTCCAGGAGATGTAGGTTTACATTTAATTATTGACATTTATATCAAGCCTTAGTGTTTATATTTTTAAAATTTAATTTATCATTTTTTTCTATAGTAATGTAAGCTTTTTTCCAATTACTTCTATATCCTTTTTTTTTATTATAAAATTTAGTTTTACCTTTAACAATTAAAGTATTTATATTTTTTACTTTTATTTTAAATAATTTATATATTGTATATTTTATTTCTTTTTTTGTAGTACTTTTAATTACTTTTAATACTATTGTATTATTTTTTTTAATATACATAGATGATTTTTCTGAAACAATAGGATATAAAAAAATTTTATAAATACGTTCTAAGTTTATCACGATAACATGTCCTCTATTTTTTTTAAAGAATTTAATGTAATCAAAACTTTATTAAAAGAAATTAAAATAACAGGATTTATAAAATTCACATTTATAAAGTTTATTTTATTTAAATTTTTAGAAGCTCTATAAATATTATTATCTGTATTTGTTTTAATAATTAAAACATTTTTAATCATCATATTATTCAATTTTTTAATTAAATTTTTTGTTTTACAAGAATTAATATTAAATTTTTTAACTACTAATAATCTATTTTGACGCAATAATTCTGAAAAAATACACTTTAATGCACCTTTATACATTTTTTTATTTATTTTTTTTTTATGATTTTTATTTTTTGATGCAAAAGTTACACCACCTGATCTCCATATTGGACTTTGAAAACTACCAGCTCTAGCTTTACCAGAACCTTTTTGTTTCCATGGTTTTTTTCCAGAACCAGAAACTTCTGATCTATTTTTCTGAGTGCTACTACCTTGATGAGAAGAAGATGAATAAGATACAATAATTTGATGAACTAGTGCTTTATTAAATTTATTTAAAAAAATATTATTTGAAATATTTACTTTTTTTTTTATATCTTTTAATGTTATATACATATATAACCTCATTAACTTTATTATTTTAAAGATTTTTTAATAATTAAATTATTTCTTATTGATCCTGGTACAGAACCTTTTATTAATAATAAATTATTTTTTTCATCAATATTTATAATATTTAAATTTTGAATAGTAACTTTTTGATTGCCCAAATGACCAGACATTTTTTTACCTTTAAACACCCTTCCTGGTGTTTGATTTTGACCAATTGACCCTGGAGCTCTATGTGATAAAGAATTTCCATGAGTAGCATCTTGCATATGAAAATTCCATCTTTTTATTGTACCAGCAAAACCTTTTCCTTTTGATATACCAATAACATCAACTTTTTTGATTTTTTTAAAAATATTTATATTTATTAAATTTCCAATTATTAATTTTTTTTTATTTTTTGTTTTAAATTCATATATTTTTTTGACTATTTTTTTTTTTTTATTTTTACAATTCACATCAGATTTTTTGATTACATTATTTTTTTTAAAATTAGTTGTTAATTGAATTGAATAATATCCATTATCATTATTTTTTTTAATATTATAAATATAATTATTTTCTATTTTTATTATTGTTACAGGAATTGATGTGCCTTCTTTACTAAATATTTTGGTCATTCCTATTTTTACACCAATTAAACATTTCATTTATTTACCTCAAATATTTTTAATAAAAATTTAAATCAACTTAAACTTATTTGTATGTCAACACCAGAAGCCAAATCTAAATGCATAAGAGCGTCAACAGTTTTTTCAGTTGGTTTAATAATATCAACTAATCTTTTATGAGTACAAATTTCATATTGATCTCTTGCATCTTTATTAACATGAGGAGACACTAGTATAGTGAATTTTTCTTTACATGTAGGAAGTGGTATAGGACCATTTATTTTAGACCCTGTTCGTTTAACTGTTTCAACAATTTCTAATGTTGATTTATCAATAAGCCTATAATCAAAAGATTTTAATCTAATTCTTATTCTTTGTTTCATTATTTGTTAAATCCTAAAATTTTTAAGTTAAAATTATTTAATAAATAAATTATTTATAAAATTAAAAATTTATAAAAAATATAATTTATTAAAAGGATACATTTAGTATCCTTTATTATTTAAATAAATAATAATTAATTTTTTAAAATATTTTACGAAATTATTTTTGTAACAATTCCCGCACCAACAGTTTTTCCACCTTCTCTAATTGCAAATCTTAAACCTTCATCCATGGCAATAGGAGATATTAAATTGACTATCATGTTTATTTTATCACCAGGCATTACCATTTCGATATTTTTAGGTAATTCTATTGTACCAGTAACATCAGTAGTGCGAAAATAAAATTGAGGACGATATCCTTTTAAAAAAGGTGTATGTCTTCCACCTTCTTCTTTATTTAAAATATATACTTCTGATTCAAATTTAGTATGTGGTTTTATATATCCAGGTTTTGATAAAACTTGACCACGTTCAACATCATCTCTTTTAATACCTCTAAGTAATATACCTACATTTTCACCTGATCTACCTTCATCTAAAAATTTACGAAACATTTCAACACCAGTGCATATAGCTTTCAATGTATTTTTTATTCCTACTATTTCTACTTCTTCTCCAACTTTGATTATACCGCTTTCTATTCTTCCAGTAACAACTGTTCCTCTCCCGGATATAGAAAAGACATCTTCAATAGGTAATAAAAAAGGTTTATTAATAGATCTTTTAGGTTCAGGAATATAAGTATCTAAATACTTAGATAGTTCTATTATTTTAGATGACCAATATTCATTTCCTTCGATTGCTTTTAAAGCTGATCCTCTTATAACTGGAGTATTATCTCCTGGAAAATCATATTTTGATAATAATTCACGTACTTCCATTTCAACTAAATCTAAAAGTTCTTTATCATCAACCATATCACATTTATTGATAAAAACAATTATATTAGGAACTCCTACTTGTCTACTTAAAAGAATATGTTCACGAGTTTGAGGCATAGGTCCGTCAGTAGCTGAAACTACTAAAATAGATCCATCCATTTGAGCAGCACCTGTTATCATATTTTTTATATAATCTGCATGCCCAGGACAGTCAACATGAGCATAATGACGAATATTAGTATTATATTCAACATGAGAAGTATTAATAGTAATTCCTCTTTTTTTTTCTTCTGGTGTGTTATCAATTTGTTCAAATGAACGTGCATGTCCACCATAAGTTTTAGCAAGAATGGTTGTTATTGCAGATGTTAATGTAGTTTTTCCATGGTCAACATGACCTATAGTTCCAACATTAATATGTGTTTTATTTCTATTAAATTTTTTTTTAGCCATTAATATAATCCTTAGTATTTAAATAAAGTAATATACTTTATAAATATTATTTTGTTTTTTTATTTTCAATAATATTTTTAGAAATATTATTTGGTGATTTATTATAATGATTAAATTCCATAGAATAAGAAGCTCTACCTTGTGTTTGAGATCTTAAATCAGTAGCATAACCAAACATTTCAGATAATGGAACTTTAGCTTTTATTTTTTTAACTATTGATTTATTTTCCATAGATTCTATTATTCCTCTTCTTCTATTTAAATCTCCAATAACATCACCCATGTATTTTTCAGGAGTTTGAATTTCTACATTCATAATTGGTTCTAAAATAATAGGATTTGCCTTAACAAAACCTTGTTTAAATGCTATTGAAGAAGCTATTTTAAATGCCATTTCTGATGAATCAACATCATGATATGAACCATCAAATATAGTAACACGAATATTTACAATAGGATATCCAGCAATAACACCATTTTTTATTTGTTCTTGAATACCTTTATCAACAGCTGGAATATATTCTTTAGGTACAGATCCTCCTACAATTTTATTTATAAATTCATAATTTTTTTTATTATCCTTAATAGGTTCAATTTTTAACCAAACATGACCAAATTGACCTTTTCCACCAGATTGCCTTATAAATTTACCTTCTTGTTCTATAGTAGATGTTATTGTTTCTCTGTAAGAGACTTGAGGTTTTCCCACATTTACTTCAACTTTAAATTCACGTTTCATTCTATCTACAATTATTTCTAAATGTAATTCTCCCATACCAGAAATAATAGTTTGACCTGACTCTTCATCAGTATAAAATTTAAAAGAAGGATCTTCTTGAGATAAACGATTAAGAGCCATTCCCATTTTTTCTTGATCTACTTTTGTTTTTGGTTCTAATGAGATAGATATTACAGGTTCTGGAAATTTTATTTTTTCTAAAATAATAGGATTTAATGGATCACATAATGTATCTCCGGTTGAAATATTTTTCAGTCCTATTGCAGCAGCAATATCTCCTGCTTTTACTTCTTTTATTTCATCTCGTTTATTAGCATGCATTTGAACTATTCTACCTAAACGAGTTTTTTTATTTTTAGTTGAATTTAATATAAAATCACCGGATTTTATAATACCTGAATAAACTCTAAAAAAAGTTAAGTTTCCAACAAAAGAATCATTTAAAATTTTAAAAGCTAATGCTGAAAAAGGTTCTTTATAATTTAAATGTCTTTTTGAATGTGTTTTTCCATCCATTAAAACACCATTTATTAAATTAATATCAATAGGTGATGGTAAATAATCTACTATTGCATCTAATAATGATTGAACACCTTTATTTTTAAAAGAAGAACCACATGTGACAATCATGATTTCGTTTTTTATAACACGTTTTCTTAATCCTTTTTTTATTTCTTTTTCACTTAATTTAATTCCTTTTAAATATTTATTCATTAGATGTTCAGAAGATTCGACAGAGCTTTCTATTAATTTTTGATTCAAAACACAAGATAAATTAATTAATTTATTAGGAATATTTTTATAAGTAAATGTTAATCCTTTATCTTTTTCATTCCAGTATATAGATTTCATTTGTATTAAATCTACTATTCCAACAAAATTATCTTTTTCAAAAATCGGTAATTGTATAGGAACAGGGTTAGATGAAAGTTTATTTGATAATTGATCAATTACTTTAATATAATTAGCTCCTAATCTATCCATTTTGTTTATAAAAGCTATTTTAGGAACTTTATATTTAACAGCTTGTCTCCAAACTGTTTCAGATTGAGGTTGTACTCCACCTACAGCACAATATATCATAACTACTCCATCCAATATCCTCATAGATCTTTCAACTTCAATAGTAAAATCTACATGCCCTGGTGTGTCAATAATATTAATTCTATGAGATTTAAATTGATTTTTCATACCTGACCAAAAACAAGTTGTCGAAGCTGATGTTATTGTTATTCCTCTTTCTTGTTCTTGTTTCATCCAATCCATTGTTGCTGACCCATAATGCACTTCACCTATTTTATGATTTATTCCTGTATAAAATAAAATTCTTTCAGTTGTAGTTGTTTTGCCTGCATCTATATGTGCACTAATTCCTATATTTCTATAGTTTTTAATAGATGTTTTAATAGACATTAAAACCTCTTAAATATTTTAGATTAAAAAATAATATTTATTATAAAATTAAAATATATATTAATATAATATTTACCATCTATAATGAGCAAATGCTTTATTAGCTTCTGCCATTTTATGAATATCTTCTTTTTTTTTAAAAGCTAAACCTTTTTTTCTAGTAGCATCTAATAATTCTTTATATAATTTTAAAGACATTGATTTTTCTTTTCTTTTACGAGCAGATTCAATAATCCATCTCATTGCTAATGTATTACTTCTAATAGGACGTACCTCAATAGGAACTTGATAAGTAGAACCTCCAACTCTTCTTGATTTTACTTCAACTATAGGTTTAACATTATCTAAAGCTAATTTAAAAGATTCAATATCGTTAATTCCAGATTTTTTTGCAAGATAATAAAGAGCTTTATAAACTATTTTTTCAGATATTGTTTTTTTACCTTGTATCATTAATATATTAATAAATTTAGATATAATTTCAGATCCAAATTTTGAATCAGGTAATATTTTTCTTTTATTAATAATACTACGACGTGACATAAAATACTCCAAATATTTATTTATTAATAATTAAATATAATTATTTTATAATTTAAGATTTTGTTTTTTTAGTTCCATATTTAGATCTACCATTTTTTCTTTTATTTATTCCTGATAAATCACAAGCTCCATGAATGGTATGATAACGAACTCCTGGTAAATCTTTTACTCTTCCTCCTCTTATCAAGACCACAGAATGTTCTTGTAAATTATGACCTTCTCCTCCTATATAAGAAGTTACTTCTAATCCATTTGTTAATCTAACTCTACATACTTTTCTTAAAGCAGAATTTGGTTTTTTAGGAGTTGTAGTATATACTCTAATACATACTCCCCTTTTTTGAGGACAAGAATTAAGAGCTGGTACATCGCTTTTTATATTTTTTTTAAATCTTGATTTTCTTATTAATTGGTTAATTGTAGGCATTTAAGTAAATTTCCTGTTTAAAAAATAAATTTAATTATATTAATTTAACATAATTAATTAAAATGATATTATATATTAATAATAATTTTTTAAATTTTATAAAATTATTTTTTAAATAAAATTTATTAAAATATTCAAATTTAATAAATTTAAAGTTAATATTGAAAAATTATAATTTTAATATATATTATTATTTTAATATATAAAATACTAATATTAAAATATGTTTATTAAAAAAATTAATGAAAAATAATTTGAATATTAAAAATTTAAATATTTATTTTACAGATAAAGCAGCAATAAGAACAAAATATCTTATTTTAAAAGAAAATAAAACAAATCTAAAACTAAGAATTTATATCAATGGAGGTGGTTGTAAAGGATTTAAATATAATTTTTTATTGGATAATAAATATAGTAATAAAGATTTTATAATTAAAAATTATAATATAAATGAAAAATTAATAGTAGATAATATAAGTCTTCAATATTTAATAGGAAGTTCAATAGATTATATTGAAGAAATTGAATTTTCTCGTTTTGTTGTGATAAATAAAAAATATAAAAATACTTGTAGCTGTGGTTATTCTTTTAGTATTTAATTTTATATCAACTATTAATTTAATTTTTAATTAAATCATAACTTTTTTAAATATTATTAAAAATAATCCAATAGTAATACTTATATCTGAAATATTAAATATTGGAAAATGAAAATTTTTAATATGAAAATCTATATAATCAATGATAAATTTATTATTTAATCTATCAAATAGATTTCCCATTGCTCCTCCTAAAATCATAGAACTTGACATATTATCAATAATATTATTATTAAAAATAATAATATTAATTAAAGATAAAAATATAATAAATATTGAATTAACATTTAAAATACAAGTTTGCCATATATATCCATTAGATAAAAAATTAAATATTGTTCCTAAATTATGTATATGAGTTATATTAATAAAAAAGCAAAAATAAAATTTACACCCTATACATAATTTAATTATAAACAAATTTTTGATTATAAGATCAATTATGAAAATATATATTGATGTATATATCCAATATATATTTTTATATTTTATTATTTTGTTCATTAAATAAATCTACGTTTTTCTCCTAATCCTGATGTATTTAAGATACATCTTTTACATATTTCTGAATTATTTTCTTTAAAATAAATATTTTTTACAAAATGCCAACAACGAGGACATTTTTTACCTTTCATTTTTATTAAATTTATTTTTAAACCATTTATATTTTTACATTTTATTGAATCCAAATCAGAATTATTATAATCAGATAAGATTACTTTTGAAGTAAGAAAAATAAATTTAATTTCATTTCCTAAAGTTTTTAAAATTTTATAAAGATATGGTTTGACATGTAATGTTATACATGATTCTAAAGAACTATTAATTATTTTTTTAGTACGTGCTATTTCTATAATTTTATTAATTTCATTACGTATTTTAATAATAAAATTCCAATAATTATTATTAAATATATCTTGATTTTCAAAATCATATAAACTATTATACCATTCTTCTAATAAAATATTTTTATTTCTTTTTCCAGGAATAAAATTCCATATTTCATCAGCAGTAAAAGAAATAATTGGTAAAATCCAACGTACAAGTGCTTCAATAATATGATATATTGCAGTTTGACAACTACGTCTATATATACTACATTTATGAAATGTATATTGACGATCTTTTATAATATCTAAATAAAAAGCACTCATCTCTGTTGAACAAAAATACATAATTCTTTTTATTACATTGTTAAAATCATAATTTTTATAAAATAATAAAATTTCATTTTGAACTTCTTTTGCTTTTGACACTGCCCAAATATCTAATTTTACCATATCTTTAGAATTTACAATATTATATTTAGGATTAAAATCATTTATTATAGCTAATAAAAACCTAATAGTATTTCTTATTTTACGATAATTATTTACTGTTTTTTTAATAATTTTTTCTGAAACAGACATTTCATTAGTATAATCATTAGATGCAACCCATAATCTTAAAATATCAGCTCCTAATGTATTTATTATATTATTAGAATTAAATACATTTCCAATTGACTTAGACATTTTATGTCCTTTGCTATCAACAGTAAAACCATGAGTTAAAACTTTTTTATAAGGTGCTTTACTATTAATAATAGTAGATATAATTAAAGATGACATAAACCATCCTCTATGTTGATCTGAACCTTCTAAATACATATCTATTTTTTTTTTAATACATGTTAATCTATATTTCATAACAGAAAAATGTGTTGATCCAGAATCAAACCAAATATCTAAAGTATCTGTAATTTTATGATAATTATGTAAATCATAACCAATCATACTTAATGGATCTAAATCATACCAAGCTTGAATTCCATATATTTCAACTTTTTTAGCTACTATTTCAAGTATATCAATAGTACGAGGATGAATTTGATTAGTTTTATTATGAACAAATAATGACATTGGAATACCCCATGATCTTTGACGAGAAATACACCAATCAGGACGATTAATAATCATATTTTTAATTCTATTTTTTCCCCATTTTGGAATCCAATTAACATTTTCAATAGAATATAATAATTTTTTTCTTAAATTATTTTTATCTATACTTATAAACCATTGAGGTGTTGCTCTAAAAATAATAGGAGTTTTATGTCTCCAACAATGAGGATAACTATGTTTAAATTTATTAACATGTATTAATAAATTTTTATTTTTCAAAATTTTAATTATAATTTTATTTGCTTTGAGTACTTTAATACCATCTAATTCTGGTAGTGTATTTTTTATATATTCGCCTTTATTATTAGTAGAATCAAAAATTTGCAAATTATATTTTTCAGACATGATGTAATCATCATTACTATGACTAGGCGATATATGAACTGCACCAGTTCCTATATCTGAATTAACATTATTACTTAAAATAATAGGTATGTTAAAATTCATAAAAGGATGTTTAAAGTTTAATAATTCTAAATTAAGACCTTTTGTTTTGCCTATTATGGTCCATTTTTTTATTTTATATTTAATCATTAATTTTTTTACTAATTTAGAATAAATTATGTACACTATATTTTTTGTTTTTACTAAAAAATATTCAAATTTTTTATTTAAAGCGATTGCTCTATTATCTGGTAGTGTCCATGGCATAGTTGTCCAAATTATTATTGAAATTTTAAATTTAAAATTTTTAATTAAAAATTTAGAAGCAACTAATGAAGAATTTAAAGCTTCAAAAGCTACATACATTGATGTTGAAATAATATTATAATATTCTACTTCTGCTTCTGATAATGAAGATTTACATTCAATACACCAATGAATAGGTTTTGATCCTTGATACAAATAATTATTGGATATTATTTTACTAAAAGTACGAATAATATTAGCTTCGGTTTTAAAATCCATGGTTAAATAAGGATTTTTCCAATCAGCAATAACACCTAATCTAATAAAATCTTTTTTTTGATTTTCTACTTGTTTTAAAGAATATGTACGACATTTTAATATAAAATCTTTTAATTTTATTTTTTCTTTTTTTTTCTCTAAAATTTTATTTACTTGTAATTCAATAGGCAACCCATGACAATCCCATCCTGGTATATAAGGAGCATTATATCCATTCAGGCTTTTATATTTAATAATAATATCTTTAATAATTTTATTAACTGCATGTCCAATATGTATATTTCCATTTGCATATGGTGGTCCATCGTGAAGTATAAATTTTTTTTTGTTTTTTTTATTTAATCTAATTTTATTATAAATATCTTCTTTATACCATTTATTTAAAATTTTATATTCAATAATAGGCAGATTTGCTTTCATAGGAAAAGATGTTATAGGTAAATTTAGAGTTTTTTTATAATTTAACATTTTTTTTCCAAATTTTAAAATTTTATTATTTAAATTTTTTAAATAATAAAATTATAAAAATGTAATTAAAATTAAAATATGTTATAATTTTATTATATTTAATTTTATTTATATTATTTGTTTTAAATTTAATATATTTTTAAATATAAAACAACATTAATATCAATGTTGTTTTATATTTAAAATGAATTATTATTATTATTAATATAATAAATATAAATTTAATTTAAAATATCAATTTTTTAATATAAATTTTTTAATATATAATATATTATAAGGATGAAAATTGTCTAAAATAAAATCATCAATAAAAAGAAATTTACAATCTAAAAAAAAAAGAAAAAGCAATATAAAAAATAAATCAATTATTAAAACTTTTTTAAAGAAAATTAAATATTATATAGATAAAAAAGACAAACAATTATCTAAAAATATATTTTATAAATTCCAATCAATTATTGATAGACAATCTATTAAAGGTTTAATACATAAAAATAAAGCATCTCGTTATAAAAGAAAAATAACAAACCGAATTAAAAATATTAATAATGATTAATATTTTTAATTCGGTTTGTTATTTTTAAAAAATTTTTCAACACGTTCAATAAATTTTTTAGATTTAGGAATATTATTGTTATCATATGAATCATAAAAACTTTTTTCGAGATCAAATAATAATTTTTTTTGATACTTATTAAGTTGTACAGGTGTTTCCACAATTATTTTGCATAATAAATCACCAATAGATACACCACGTAATGATTTAATACCTTTTCCTCTTATTCTAAAAATTTTACCTGTTTGTGTTTCTAATGGTATTTTCAGTTTTAATTTTCCATAAAGTGTTGGTATTTCTATTTCACCACCTAAAGCTGCTTTTGAAAAATTAATAGGTATGACACAATAAAGATTATTTTTCTCACGTTCAAATATAGGATGTTTTTTAATATTTATTTGTACATATAAATCACCTGCATCAATTCCATATTCTCCAGATTCTCCTTTTCCTGTTAATTTTATTCTATCTCCTGAATCTACTCCGGATGGTATTTTTACAGATAACATTTTTAATTTTTCTATTCTACCATTATGACATTTAATACATTTATTTTTAATAACTGTTCCACAACCCATACAATATGGACATGTTTGTTGAACAGTAAAAAAACCTTGTCTTGTATGTATTTGACCATTACCATTACATGTTTTACAATTTATTATTGAATTTTTAGATTTTGCACCACTTCCGTTACAAAAATTACATTTATCATATGTTTTTATCCTTATTTCTTTTATTACACCTTTTACTGAATCTTCAAGAGAAATTTGAATATTATATTGTAAATCAGAACCTTTTTGTACTTTTTGTCTTCTGTTACTACTAAAAATATCACCAAAAACATCTCCAAATATATCACCAAAATCTGAACCATCTTCTACATTACTATTTTGATCAAATGCAGAATGTCCATATTGATCATATGCTGAACGTTTTTTAGGATCTTTTAATATTTCATATGCTTCTTTAATTTCTTTAAATTTATATTCTGCTTTTTTATTTCCTAAGTTTCTATCTGGGTGAAATTTCATTGCTAAACGTTTATAAGCTTTTTTTATGTCTCTTTCTTCTGAATTTCTAGAAACACCCAAAATTTCATAATAATCTAATTTTGACATTTTTTTCCTAAATATAATTAATAAATTTAATACACGAACATAGAATAAATATTATGTTCGTGATTTTATTATAAAATATATATAAATATATTTATATTATATTAAAATTATTATTTTTTATCTTTAAGTTCTTCAAATTCAGCGTCTACTACATTTTCTTTTGAAACATTATTATTTTCTTTATTATTTTTTTTTATATCTTTTGTATAATGTGTATTTTCTGGTTTAATTATTTTACTAGTAACATTTATTAATAATTGCATTTTTTTGCTTATTTCAGATTTATTTTCTCCTTTAAGTGCATTTTCTAAATCTTTTAATGATTTTTCAATTAAAACTTTATCTTCTTTAGCAATTTTATTTTCTATTTCTTTTAATTGTTTTTTACTACTATGTAAAAGATAATCAGCTTGATTTTTTATTTGGATTAATTCTTCAAATTTTTTATCTGATTCGGCATTAATTTTAGATTCTTCTACCATTTTTTTTATTTCTTCTTCTTTTAAACCCGATGAAGCTTTGATGGTTATTTTTTGTTCTCGTCCGCTTTTTTTATCTTTTGCATTAACATGTAAAATACCATCAGCATCAATATCAAAAGTGACTTCAATTTGAGGTGTTCCACGCATTGCTGGTTCAATACCATCTAAATTAAATTGTCCTAATGATTTATTATCTATTGCTCTTTTACGTTCGCCTTGTAATATATGTATAGTAACAGCAGATTGATTATCTTCTGCAGTTGAAAAAACCTGACTATGATTAGTAGGTATAGTTGTGTTTTTAGATAATAATGTTGTCATTACTCCACCCATTGTTTCTATACCTAATGATAAAGGAGTAACATCTAATAATAAAACATCTTTCACATCACCAGCTAAAACACCACCTTGAACTGATGCACCAATAGCTACTGCTTCATCAGGATTAACATCTTTTCTTGGTTTTTTATTAAAGAAATTTGTAACTATTTTTTGAACTAAAGGCATACGAGTTTGACCGCCAACTAAGATAATATCTTTTATATCTGATACTTTAATTTTTGCATCTTGTAGAGATATTTGTAATGGTTTGATAGTACGATTAATTAAATCTTCAACAAGAGATTCTAATTTAGCACGAGTAACTTTTAAATTCATATGTTTTGGACCGTTATTATCTGCTGTAATATAAGGAAGATTAACATCTGTTTGATGTGTTGAAGATAATTCTATTTTAGCTTTTTCAGATGCTTCTTTTAATCTTTGCATTGCTAAAGGATCTTTTCTGAGATCAATTCCTTGAGTTTTATTAAATTCATCTGCTAAATAATTAATTAATTTACTATCAAAATCTTCACCACCTAAATGTGTATCTCCATTAGTAGATAACACTTCAAAAGCTTTTTCTCCATCAACATCATCTATTTCTATTATAGAAATATCAAATGTACCACCTCCTAAATCATAAACTGCTATAATTCTATTTCCTGTTTCTTTATCAAGACCATAAGCTAAAGCAGCAGCAGTTGGTTCATTAATTATTCTTTTTACATCTAAACCCGCTATACGACCTGCATCTTTAGTTGCTTGACGTTGTGCATCATTAAAATAAGCAGGCACAGTAATAACAGCATTATTAATTTTTTCTTTAAGATATTCTTCAGCTGTTTTTTTCATTTTTTTTAAAATTTCAGCTGAAATTTGAGGAGGTGATATTTTTTTATTTTTAATTTGTATCCAAGCGTCTCCATTATCTGCTTGTATTATTTTATACGGCATTATATTAACATCACGTTGAACTTCTTGATCTTTAAATCTTCTACCTATTAATCTTTTTATTGCAAATAAAGTATTTTCAGGATTGGTAATTGATTGTCTTTTAGCTGGTTGACCAACTAAAATTTCATTATTTTTTGTATAAGCAACAATAGAAGGTGTGGTTCTATCTCCTTCGCTATTTTCAATTACTTTTGGTTTTCCATTTTCTATAATAGATACACAAGAATTAGTAGTACCTAGATCTATTCCTATTATTTTTCCCATATTTAACCTTTTAATATTAATATTTAAATATATTACTCATATATTTAATATATGAGGACAAAAAATCACTTTTCAAGTTTATATATCAAATATAATTATTTATTAAATAAAAATTTAATTAATATTTAATAATATTATATATTAACAAATATTAATAAATAAAGTATATATTATATATATAAACAATAATTATTTTATTATTATAATTAATATTAATTTTTTTTATTAAAAATGGAGATTTATGTACGCAATATTTCAAAGTTGTGGAAAACAATATAAAGTAATTCAAGGACAAAATATAATAATGGAAAAAATTAATTATGAACCAAACAATATAATTGAATTTTCTAAAGTATTAATGATATTTGATAATAAAAAAATTAAATTAGGCCATCCATTTATAAAAAATGTAAAAATTCGAGCACAAATAATATCACATTTTCGTAATAAAAAAATTATTATTTTAAAATTTAAACGTCGTAAACATTTTCGTAAAAAACAAGGTCATAGACAATGGTTTACTAATTTAAAAATACAAAATATAAAATATTAAATAAGAGAACAATATGGCACATAAAAAAGCAGGTGGTTCTACAAGAAATGGTAGAGATTCACATAGTAAACGTTTAGGTATTAAAAAATACGGAGGTGAAATTGTTAAATCTGGAAATATAATTGTAAGACAACGTGGAACTCAATTTCATCCAGGAATTAATGTTGGATGCGGCAAAGATCATACTCTATTTGCTTTAATAAACGGCAAAGTAAAATTTGAAATAAAAGGACACAATAAAAAAAGATTTATAAGTATATTAAAATAAAAATAATCAATATTTATATTTAAATTTTTTAAATTTAATAAATATTAAATATTAATAAAATTAAATTTTTTTAATAAATATTAAATTTAGAGAATAATTATGAAATTTGTTGATGAATGTAATATTATAGTATCATCTGGAAATGGTGGTAATGGCTGTATTAGTTTTCGGAGAGAAAAATATATTAATAAAGGAGGACCAAATGGAGGAAATGGCGGTGATGGAGGCAATGTATGGTTAACAGGAAATAAGCATTTAAAAACATTAATTTATTTTACATTTAAAAAAAAATATTATGCACAATGTGGACAAAATGGAAAAAAGAATAACAAAACTGGTAAAAAAGGAAAAGATATTTTTATTCAAGTACCATTAGGAACAAGAATAACAGATATTAATAAAAATACAATAATATGTGATATTACATATGATAAACAAACTTTATTAATTGCAAAAGGTGGAAAACACGGAGCAGGTAATACAAGATTTAAATCTTCTGTAAATAGATATCCAAAAATCAAAACAATGGGTAAAAAAGGAAATATTTATAATATAAATTTAAAATTAATATTTTTAGCAGATGTTGGAATATTGGGTTTGCCTAATGCCGGAAAATCTACATTTTTAAGAGCTATATCATCATCAAAAACAAAAATATCTAATTATCCATTTACCACATTAATACCTAACCTTGGTGTTGTATTTTTAAAAAAAAAAAAATTTATTGTTGCTGATATACCTGGAATTATAAAAGGATCTTCTTATGGTTTAGGTTTAGGTATTAATTTTCTTAAACATTTAGAAAAATGTAAAATATTACTACATATTATTGATATATGTCCTTTAGATAAATCAAATCCAATTGAAAATGCTAATATTATTGTAAATGAAATAAAAAAATATAGTATTGTTATATATAAAAAACCAACATGGCTTGTATTTAATAAAATTGATTTATTAAAAACTAAAAAAATATTAATTATTGCAAATGCAATAGCAAAATCTTTGAACTTAAATAAAAAATATTATTTAATATCTGCTATAAATAAACAAAATACTAAAAAATTATGTTTAGACTTATATAAATATATTATTAATTCTAAATAAATAAATTAATATTAATTTATTTAAAAATATTAAAATCTTAATATATCATTAATATGATATATTAAGATTAAGTAATTATTTACTAAATTTTTTTTTATTTTTATTAACATAAATATTTTTAATTTTATTTTTAAAATTAAATTTATTTTTAATAAATTTAATTTTTTTAATATTATTAATATTTTTTTTTTTGTATTTATTTTTTATATTTTTATTTTTAATTAATTTAAAATTTATAAATTTATCTAAAATTCTTATTTTATTTAATTTATTAAATATTTTTTTTAAAATATTTGTTTTAATTTCAACAATTGAATGATAATTAAATAATTTAATATTTCCTATAAATTTACTATTGATTTTATATTCGTTAATAATGGCTCTCACTATATGACGAACCTCAATACCGTCATTAATTCCAATTTCAAGACTAAATAAATCAAATTTATTTAAATAATTTTTATTATTTTTTAAAATTTTATTTTTATTTTTAAATTGATTTTTTTTTTTAAACAACGAAAATTGTTTAACAATTAAATTTCTTTTTCCTTCAGATATTTTTAATAAAATTGCAGATAAAGTTTCTATATCTGTATTTGTATTTTTTTTAATTTTATTTATTATATTTAAATATAAATTTAAATCTATTTTTTTTAAATAATTTTTAACTTTATCTGAAAATTTAGAAATTCTTATACAACTTAATTCATCTGCGTTTGGTAGACTTATTTCTTTTATTTTAATTTTATTAAAATTTTCTATATTTCTAAGAAATCTTATTTCCTTATTCTCTATAAATAAAATAGTTTTGCCGGCTCTACCAGCTCTTCCTGTTCTTCCTATACGATGAATATATGATTCTGCATCAAGTGGAATATCATAATTTATTACTAAACTTATTCTATTTACATCAAGTCCTCTAGCAGCAACATCTGTTGCTATTAAAATATCTATATTTCCTTGTTTAAAAAAATTTAAAGTTTTTTCACGTATGTTTTGATTCATATCTCCATTTAATGCAGCGCAGTTATAACCTCTTTTTTCAAGGTAATTAGATATTTCTACAGTTGAATTTTTTGTTTTAACAAACACAATAGCAGCATCAAAATGTTCTATTTCTAAAAAATAACTAAGTGCTTTTTTTTTATAAATTCCATTAACTTTCCAATAATTTTGTAATATATCTGGACGTGTATTAATATTACATTGTATTTTAATTTCTTTTGGTTTATTCATAAAATGATGTGCTATACGTTTAATAGGTAAAGGCATAGTAGCAGAAAATAAAGCTGTTTGATGTATTTTAGGAATTTTTAATAAAATATTTTCTACATCTTCAATAAAGCCCATTCTCAACATTTCATCTGCTTCATCTAATACTAAACTGGTAAGATGAGATAAATCTAAAGTTCCTTTTTTAAGATGATCTAATAATCTACCAGGTGTGCCAAAAATAATTTGAGGTTTTTTTTTTAATGCTTTAAATTGTAAATCATAACTTTGGCCACCATATAAAATAGCTATTTTAATTAAATTAATATATTTAGAAAAATCTAAAAATGCTTTTCCAACTTGTATTGCTAATTCTCTAGTAGGAGTTAAAACTAATAATTGAGGAAATTTTACTGATGTGTTTAAATTATTAAGAAAAGGTAAAGCAAAAGCTGCTGTTTTACCACTACCAGTTTGAGCTATTCCTAAAACATCATTACCTGATAATAAATGTGGAATACAATCAATTTGTATAGGTGATGGTTTTATATATCCTAAATCATTTAATGATTTAATAATATTATTTTTTAAACCTAAATTAGCAAAAGATATTTCTTTTTTAGACATGCTTAAAATCCTTATTTTCAAGTATCGACCAGTCTATATATTTTACAGTGAAAATATGTATGCTTCAATGATATTTAAAACCGGTTTAAAAATTATTTATATAAAATTTTATTTTAATTTTTTATAAAATTTTTAATATAATTAATTTAATTAAATTTAATATTTAATTTTTTAAATATATGTAAAAATTTAAAATAAAATATTATTTAAATAATTTTATTTTTAATTAAAAGAATTAGCGTCTTTTATACTTAATTTAACTCTACCATTATTATCAATTTCAATAACTTTAACTAAAACTTCTTGGAAAATTGATAAGTAATCATCTACTTTGTATACTCTTTTTTTAGAAATTTGAGAAATATGAACTAATCCTTCTTTGAAATTATTTATACTAACAAAAGCACCAAAATTTACTATACGAGTAACTTTACCATTATAAATAGACCCCACTTCTATTTCAGCAGTTATTTGTTTGATTATATTTATAGCATTAATAGCTTTATTTTCATTTATAGATGAAATTTTTATTTTTCCACAATTTTCAATTTCTATTGTTGTTCCAGTTTCTTCTGTAATAGATTTAATTACCGAACCTCCTTTACCAATAATGTCTTTAATTTTATTTGGATTTACTTTAATTATATGTATTCTTGGTGCATATTTAGAAATATTATTCCTTGGAAATTTAATTTTTTTATTCATATATTTTAAAATCTTAAAAAGTGATGTTTTTGCAATCTGTAAAGATTTTTTTATAATATTTATATTTACGCCTGAAATTTTAATATCCATTTGTAATGCCGTAATTTCTTTACCATTACCAACAATTTTAAAATCCATATCTCCAAAATTATCTTCATCACCTATAATATCATTTAAAATAATAATTTTATTACCTTCTTTAATTAATCCAATGGAAATTCCTGCAATATGTGATTTTATAGGTACACCAGCATCCATTAAAGCTAAAGAAGCACCACAAACTGTAGCCATTGATGAAGATCCATTAGATTCTGTTATTTCTGATACTACACGAATAGTATATGGAAATTTATCTATAGATGGCATAATATATTTAATTCCTTTTTTAGCTAAACAACCATGACCAATTTCTCTTCTTTTTGGTGATCCAGTTAAACCTATTTCTCCTATACAATATGGAGGAAAATTATAATGCAATAAAAATCTATCTATTCTGTCGCCTGTTATTTCATCAATATTTTGTGCATCTCTTTCGGTTCCTAAAGTTATTGTAACCAATGCCTGAGTTTCACCTCTTGTAAATATTGAAGAACCATGTGTACGTGGAAGTACACCTAATTTAATATCTAATTTTCTAATTTTATTTTTTTTTCTACCATCAATACGGAATTTTTCATATATCATTTTATTTCTTATTAATCTTTTTTTAAAATAATCAAATTCAATATTAATTTTATTTTCATCTAAATTTTTATTGTTATTTACTAACTTAGTATTAATTTCAGATTTAATTAAATTAATTTTATTAATTCTATCTTTTTTTTCTTTAATTAAAAATGCATTATTTAATTTTAATTTTGATAATTTAGATATTTCTTTAATTAAATTATTATTTATTAATTTATTACTAAATTTAAATTTTTTTTCTTTTACTAAATTTGAAAATAAATTTATATTATCAATAATAATATTTTGACTAATATGACCAAATTCTATAGCATTTAAAATTATATTTTCATTTAATAAATCAGATTCTGATTCTATCATTAGAATAGAATTTTTAGTTCCAGAAATAACTAAATTTAAATTACTATTTTTAATTTCATTATAATTAGGATTTAATATAAAATTATTATTTATATAACCAATTCTTGCTACTCCTATAGGTCCTTCAAAGGGTATACCAGAAATACTTAAAACAGCTGAAGTTCCAATTAAAGCAACAATATCAGTATTAATTTGAGGATTTACTGAAATAGCTGTAGCAATAATTTGAATTTCATTCATAAATTTTTCAGGAAATAAAGGTCTTATAGGTCTATCTATAAATCTAGAGATTATTATTTCATTTTCACTTGGACGGCCTTCTCTACGAAAAAAACTACCTGGAAATTTTCCTACAGCATAATAACGTTCTTGATAATTAACATTTAAAGGTAAAAAATTAAATCCTTCTTTTTCTTTTTTTTCACATACAACTGTTACAAGAACAACTGTATCTTCAATACTTATTAAAACAGAAGATGTAGCTTGACGTGCGATAGCACCTGTTTCCAATGTTACTAATTTATTTCCATATTTAAATTTATGTACTATTTTTTTAAACAATAATATTTTCCTTTTAAATTATTTTTATTTGAATTAAATAAAGATATTAATAATATTTACAGTTATTAAAATAATAATTTTACAAAATATTTAATTAAAAATAAATTATATATTTTCTTTATTAAATTTTTTATTTTTTATAAATGAATTTAATAAAGAAAATATATAATTTATTTTTAAAAAGGGGAAAAATAAGAACCCCTTTTAGAATTTAAATAAAAACATTTTATCTACGTAAATTTAAACATTTAATTAAATTACTGTATTTTAATAAATTTTTATTCTTGATATAACTAAGCAACTTTTTTCTTTTTGATACCATTTTCAATAAACCTTTTCGGCTACTATAATCTTTCTTATTTTTTATAAAATGAATTTGAAGTTTATTTATATTAAAAGTTAAAATAGCTATTTGAACTTCAGTGGATCCTGTATTTTTTTTATTATAACCAAATTTATTAATAATTTTTAATTTTTCTTTATTTATTAGAGACACTATAAATTCTCCAAAGAATTTTATTATTTTAGTTTTTTATTATCTCTAATTTAAATTGCTAATTAAAATTATATCATAATTGATTTAATGTGTATATATTGTGTTATATATATAACATTGTTATAAATAAATTATATTTAGAAATTTAAATTTAATGTAATATTTTTAATAAGTATTTATTTTTTAAATATTTCAATAAATATTATTTATTGGTATAATTATTTTATTTAATATATATTTATATTCATATTTATTTTCATTAATTTTAAATATATTTTTAATATCATGTATAGTAATCATTTTTTTATATGAAAAATTAGATATTTTTATTCTTCTAAGTTCTGATATATAAGCTCCGCAATTTAAATATAAACCAAAATCATCTATTAATTTTCTAATATATGTTCCTTTTGAACAAAAAATTTTTAATATTAATTTATTATATTTAAAATATAAAATTTTAAAATAATAAATTTTAATTACTTTAAAATTTCTTATAATCTTAATTCCTTTTCTTGCATATTTATATAAAGACTGTCCTTTATATTTTTTTGCTGAAAACATTGGTGGAATTTGATTTAAATTGCCATGAAATATTTGTAATGCATTTTTTATTTCATATTTATTAATACAAATATTGTTTTTATTAATTATAGTACCATAATAATCATATGTATCAGTACGAATTCCTAAAATGACAGTTACTATATAAATTTTATCAGAATTAATTATATATTTAACAAATTTAGTAGCTGTTCCTAAAAATAGTGTTAACATTCCAGTAGCTAAAGGATCTAGAGTTCCACTATGACCTATTTTTTTTATATTAAATTTTTTTTTAATTATTTGTAAAACTCTATTAGAAGAAATACCATATGGTTTATCTATTAATAGAATTCCATTAACATTATTAAATAATTTTTTTTTAAAATTATTATTTTTCATTTTTTTAAAATTTTTTTAAATAATTTAAAATTAATTTTTTTTAAATTTAAAAATTTTTGTAATTTTATTATATAAATTAATATTTTTTATAATTGTATGATCATAAATAAATTTTATTTTTGGTATTAAACGTAAATACATATTTTTTTTTAAAATTTTGCTAAAAAAATTAGCTGCATTTTGCATAATAAAAATTTTTTTTTTACATTCATAATAATTATTATTATTTAAAAAGGTAATAAATATATTTAAATATGAAAAATCATTAGATATATAAATATTTGAAATGGTCGCTGATTTAATTCTAGGATCTTTAATGTTTTTAATTAAAATAATAGAAATATTTTTCTTTATTTCTTTTGTAATTTTTTTAATTCTTATATTTTTTTTGTTTATTAACAAATAATGTATTCCTTAAATATTAATAATAAAATTATATATATATATAAATTAAATAAATTTTTATAAATATTTATTCAAATACTTTTATAATATCACCTAAAGATATATTTTTATATTTATTCATATTTATACCGCATTCTATTCCTTTTTTAATTTCATTAACATCATTTTTAAATCTTTTTAATGATTCTAAAATACCTGTATAAACAATTTTATTTTTATTTAAAATTATAATTTTTTTATTTTTTTTAATTATCCCTTTATTAACAATACATCCAGCAATTAATCCTAGTTTTTTTGAATTAAATATATTTTTTACTTCTGCTATACCAATTATTTTTCTTTTTACATAATTATTATTATTTTTTTTGATTATTTGTTTTACTTCTTTAATTAAGTCATAAATTGAAATGTAGTATCTTACATCTATTTTTTTAACTTTTATTAAACGTTTAGCATAAATATTTGCAATCACATTAAAACATAAAATTATAGAATTAGATGTATATGCTAAGATAATATCATTTTCAGTAATTTCACCAATACTTGATTTAATAATATTTATTTTAATATTTTTTTTAGAAAGCATATTTAGTGCATATATAATTGCTTCACAAGATCCATTTACATCTGCTTTTATTATTAAGTTAATTTTATTCACTTTTGAGTTTGATATTTTTTTAAAAATATTTTCTAAATTATATTTATTTTTTTTAGATAATGTATTTTTTTTAAACATATTTTTTCTTAAAATAGATACATGTTTAGCTTTTTTTTTATTTTTAATTACTTGAAATTCATCACCTGATTTTGTAATACCGGATATACCTATAATTTTAATAGGTAATGATAATTGAGATTTTTCTATATATTTATTATTTAAATTATACATTGCACGTATTTTACCATACTCTAACCCACATAAGATAATATCATTTTTATTTAAAATCCCTTTTTTTACTATAATAATAGATACAGGACCTAAATTTTTATCTAAAAAAGATTCTATAATTACACCTTCAGCTCTACCATATTTTTGAGTGTGAAGATCTAATAATTTTGATTGTAATATTATTGAATCCAGTAGTTTATCTATTCCTGTTTCGAGTTTTGCAGATACTTTTATAAATTTATTTTTACCCCCCCATTTTTCTGAAATAATATTATATTTAGTTAAATCATTTTTAATTTTATTTAAATTTGATTCTAATTTATCAATTTTATTAATAACTACAATTATAGGAACTTTATAAACTTGAGCATGTTTAATTGCTTCAATTGTTTGAGGCATTACACCATCATCTGCTGCTATTACTAATAAAATAATATCAGTTAATTTAGCACCTTTAGATCGAACATAATTAAAAGCTAAATGTCCAGGTGTATCTAAAAAAGTAATTTTACCATGTTTTGTTTTTACATTATAAAAACCTAAATGTTGTGTTATTCCAATTTTTTCTTTAATGAAGAATGTATTTTTTAAAATTAATTTTAATATACTGGTTTTACCATGATCAACATGACCCATAATGGTTACTATAGGCATTCTAGATGTTAAATTAATACTTATATCTTTATTTAAATATTTTAAATCTTTGTTTTCTTTTTTAATATTTTTTTTTAAAAAAATATTATATCCCATTTCTTCTGCTAATAAAGTAGCAGTATATTTATCTAAAATATTGTTAGTATTTACTTTTAATCCTAATGTATTTATTTTATTTATTAAATTAAATTTTTTAATTGAAATTTTAATAGCTAATTCATTTATTTTTATAAATTTTTTAAAATAAATGTTTTTAATATTGGATCTAAATGGTTTAATAAATTTTTGTATTAAATTTTTTTTTTTTATTTTTTTTTCAGAGATATTTTTAATTTCAATATTTTTTTTAAAATTAATTTTTTTATCAAGTGATTTATTAATATTAATATATTTATTAATATTAATTTTATTATTTTTTTTAATAGTTATGTATCTATTTTTTTTTTTTTTTTCTTTAAATTTATTTGTTTTTTTAAAATTATTTTTATTAATAATATTATTTTTATTTTTTATTGTTTTTATTTTTTTTTTATTGTAATTTAAAGATTTTTTTTTATTAAATTTTATATTTTCCATTTTATTTTTTATATTCATAATATTATTTATTTAAATTATATTTATTGATATTGTCAATTATTTATTATTAATTAAATTAATTAATATTTTAATTTAAAATTAATACTTAATATATTTAAATATTAAATTTAATTTTTATATTTTAAATTTTTTAAATTAAATATTTTCTTATTTTTTTTATATAATTCTTTAAATGTCATAATATTCAATTTAAATCCGGTTAAATTAGAAGCAAGTTTTACATTTTGACCATTTTTACCAATTGCTTGTGCGATATATGATTTATCTAATGCAATATCCATTTTATTATTTTTAGAATCCATAATAATAGATAATATTCCAATAGTAGAAATAGAGTTAATTAACAATTGTACTTTACTCTCGTTCCAAAGAAAAATATCTATTTTTTCACCACATAATTCATTAGATATTGCTTGTATTCTAGAACCACGTAAACCTATGCAGGCACCAATTGGATCTATTGTATTATCATTTGTTTTGACTGCTATTTTTGATCTTAAACCAGGATATCTTGTAATAGCTTTGATTTCAATAATTTTTTCTTTAATTTCTGGAACTTCTTTTTTTAATAATTCTATTAACATTTTATTACTTGATCTACTAATTAAAAAATTATGTTTATTTAAATTATTATTTAAAGAATATAATATTCCACGTATTATATCTCCTGGTCTTAAATTTTCTCTAATTAACATTTCTTTTTTTTTTATAATTCCTGTATATTTTTTTTTTAACTCTATAATTATTTTTTCTCTTCTAACTATTTTTACTATACCAGTTACTATTGTTCCTTTATTTTTTTTAAAATATTTAATATATGTTTCTATTTTAGATTCTTTCATTTTTATAAAAATTAATTTTTTTATTTTTTGAATACTTATTCTATCAAAATTAAATTTTTTTATTTTTTTATCTATACATTTTTTATCTAAAATATTTTTAAAATTAATATTTGCATATTGAATGGAAATTTCTTTTTTTGGATTTATTATTTTTTTTACAAAAATCCAACGTCTAAATATCAAAATCTGTCCAAATTTTCTATTAATTTTAACAATAATATTATATTCATTATTATATTTTTTTTTAATAACTTTTGAAATAGAATTTTTTAATGTTATAAAAATTTTTTCTATACTAATTGATTTTTCATTTGATAATGATTCAATTATATTTATAATTTTTTTATTCATTAAATTTCCTAAATAAATAATTTAATTATATATTAAAAAATAAAAAAATTAATAAAATTTTTATTTTAAAATAATATTTAAATAAAATTTACATTATTAATTTTTTTAATGCCGAAGACGGGATTCGAACCCGTATACCATATTATGGTACTACCACCTCAAGATAGCGTGTATACCAATTTCACCACATCGGCTTTATATTATAATGTTTAATAAAAAATTAATAATGTAAATTTTATTTAAGTTTCATAATATTATTAATTTGTTTACTATTAATAGTTTCATATTTTATCAGTAGATCTTTCATATAATGAAGAATTTTTATATTTTCAATAAGAATTTTTTTTGCTCTATCATAATTTTTTTTAATTATTAATCTAATTTCTTTATCTATTAATAAATTTGTTTTATCAGCAATATTATTATTTTTAAAATAATAATTTTTTTCATAAAATTCATTTTCTTCTTCATTTAAATATAAAATAGGACCAAGTTTTTCAGAAAAACCCCATTTAGTAACCATTTTTCTCGCAATAGAAGTTGCAACTTTAATATCATTAAATGAACCTGTTGAAATATTATCATTACCATATATTATTTCTTCAGCAATTCTTCCTCCATATAAAGTAGATATTTGACTTTCTAATTTTTGACGATTGATACTTATTATATCTTCTTTTGGTAAAAAAAAAGTTGCACCCAAAGATTTTCTTCTAGGAATTATAGTAACTTTGTGTATTGGATCAATATTTGGTACTAATTTACCAATTATAACGTGTCCTGATTCATGATAAGCAGTATGTTCTTTTTGAAATTTTGAAATCATAAATGATTTCTTTTCAGAGCCCATTATTATTTTATCTTTAGCTTTTTCTAAATCTATCATAGAAATAATTATTTTATTTTTACTAGCTGCATATAAAGCAGCCTCATTTATCAAATTAGATAAATCAGCACCAGAAAAACCTGGAGTTCCTCTAGCTATTATTGATAAATTAACATCTGCAGATATTGGTGATTTTTTAATATGTACATCTAAAATTTTTTCTCTTCCTTTTACATCTGGTAGATCAATTATTACTTGTCTATCAAAACGACCTGGACGTAATAAAGCAGGATCTAATACATCAGGACGATTTGTAGCTGCTATTATAATAATATCTTCATTTTTTTCAAATCCATCCATTTCTACTAACATTTGATTTAATGTTTGTTCTCTTTCATCATTTCCCCCTCCAAATCCTGAACCACGTTTACGACCAACCGTATCTATTTCATCAATAAAAATTATACATGGTGATGATTTTTTTGCTTGAATAAACATATCTCTAACCCTAGATGCACCTACACCTACAAACATTTCTACAAAATCAGATCCTGAAATACTAAAAAAAGGAACTTTTGCTTCACCTGAAATTGCTTTAGCAAGTAATGTTTTTCCTGTTCCAGGAGGACCTATCATTAAAATACCTTTAGGTATTTTTGCACCTAATTTTTTAAATTTTTTAGTATTTTTCAAATAATCAACAATTTCACTTACCTCTTTTTTAGCTTCATCACAACCTGCTACATCGTTAAAATTAATTTTGATATTTTTTTTATTTAACATTTTTGCTTTATTTTGTCCAAAAGACATAATACTTTTACCGCCATTTTTAATTTGACGTATAAAAAATAACCAAAATATTACAATTAATATTATTGGAAAACAAGATACTAAAATAGAAGTAAATAAGCCATTATTTTCAGAAGAGTCTCCTATAATTTTCACATTTTTAATTAATAACATATCAAGTAATTTAGGATCATTGATTGGAATATAAGTAATATATTTATTGTTATTAATATTAGTAAAAGTAATTTTACGGTTTTTAATTAACACTTCTTTTATTTTATTTTTATTAAGTTCAGACATAAATGTTGAATAATTTAATTTATTTTCATTTAGCTCTATAAAACCAAAACTTTGAAACATAGACATAAATATAATTGACATAGTCAACCATATTAATATGTTTTTAAAAATATCATTCAAAATATTAACCTCATATAAAACTTTTAATAAAAATTATTAATAATGTTAAAAATTTTAAAAAATTAATTATATAATATATCCTTTAGATAAAATATAAATTTCTTTTGATTTTTTTTTTGAAGATTGTGGTTTTATAATTTTAACATACATAAATTTAGATTTAATATCTTTAATTATTTTTTCAAAACCATTCCCTTGAAATATTTTAACTATTAAGTTTCCACCTTTAATTAAAAAATTTTTACAAAAAAATAATGATAATTTAACTAAATTTATAAATTTAGGTATATCTATAGTTGATATACCGCTTATATTTGGAGACATGTCAGATAAAATAAGATTTAATTTATTATTACCTAATTTATCTAATATATTATTATATATATAATTATTATTAATATCACCAAGTATAAAATGAACCCTTGAAATTGGTTTCATAGGAATTATATCACATGAAATAATAGTACCATTTTTACCAATTTTATCATTAATATATTTAGACCATCCCCCAGGAGATGATCCTAAATCCAAAACTTTCATACCTTTTAATATAACATTATATTTTTTTTGCATTTCATGCAACTTAAACCAAGATCTAGAACGTAAATTTTTTTTTTTTGCATTTATAAAATAAATATCATTAAAATGATTTTTTAACCATATTTTAGAACTATGTTTTTTTTTTTTAATAAACATATTTTTAAAAAAATTTATTTTTAAATTTTATATATTATAAATTATTAAATTTAATATTTATTAAATTGTTAATAATATTATGATTTTTATTATATATATTCTATTTTTAATACAGTGTATTCTAATTTTCCTCCTGGTGTTTGAATTTTAACTAAATCACCTTTTTTTTTACCTATCAGACTACGTGCAATAGGTGAATGAATAGATATTAAATTTTTTTTAAAATCAGATTCATCTCTACCAACTATTTTATATTTTTTTTTTTCTTTTGTATGTATATATTTTATAGTAACAGTTGATCCAAATATAATATAATTATTATTAGAAATTTTAGTTATATCTATAACATAAGAATTAATTAATGTAATTTCAATTTCTTTAATTTTAATTTCATTAAAAATTTGTTGTTCTTTAGCTGCATGATATTCAGAATTTTCTTTTAAATCTCCGTGTTTACGAGCATTTATAATAGAATCAATTATTTCTTGACGTTTAAAAATTTTAAGATATTCAAGTTTTTCTTTTAATTTTTCAATACCGCGTAAAGTTATAGGATTTTTATTCATATTTAAAACCATAATAAATTAATATTATTTAATAATTAATAAATATTTTTGTTTTAATATTTTATTTTAATCAACAAATAATTTTAATAATTAAATTATATTCGAATTATTGATATTTATATTAATTTATAAAATTAATATTTTTATTTAATGTATAAATCATTAAAGCTTTAATTGTATGAAAACGATTTTCTGCTTGTTTAAATACTAAACTATAATTTGCTTCAAAAACATCATTAGTTACTTCTATTCCATTTTTAAATCCATATTTTTGTGATATTTCCTTTCCTATATCACTATTATTGTCATGAAAAGAAGGAAGACAATGTAAAAATTTAACATTTTTATTATAAGTTAAATTTATAATTTCAGAAGTTACTTGATAATTTCTAAAAGAATTAATTCTTTCTTTCCATGTATTTTTATGATCTCCCATAGAAAACCAAACATCTGTATATATAAAATCTGATAATTTTACTCCTTTAAATATATTTTCAGTAATTTTTATATTACCTCCTTTATTTTTACTTAATAATTTACAATAATTTGTTAAATTTTTATTAGGAAAATATTTTTTCGGTGATATCAAAGTAAGATTTATACCTGTAATAGCTGATGCTTCTAATAAAGAATTACCTATATTATTAGATGAATCACCTATATAAGTTAAATTTATTTTATTAAAGGGTTTATATGGAAGACTTTCGTTAATTGTAAATAAATCAGCTATTAATTGTGTAGGATGAAATTCATTTGTTAATCCATTCCAAACAGGCACTTTAGAATATTTAGCAATATTTTCTACATTTTTGTGATTATAACCTCTATACTGAATTCCATCATATATTTTACCTGCTACGATAGCAGTATCTTTAATTGATTCTTTTTTGTTAATTTGACTTGTATTTTGATCTAAATAAGTTATATTAGCACCTTGATCAAAAGCTGCAACTTCAAAAGAACATCTGGTGCGTGTTGATGGTTTTTCAAAAATTAGTAAAATATTTTTACCATTAAGATATTTAATTTCATTACCTAATTTTTTACTCTTTTTTAGGTTTTTTGAAAATAATAATATCTTTTTTATTTCACTTTCAGAAAAATCTATTAATCTTAAAACATTTCTTTTAAATAAAGAATTCATATTCTTATACATTAAAAAATTAATTTATTATTTATTTTAATATTTTAATTAAAAATATTTTTAATATTAATATAATTTATTAATTTATATTAATAATTAACAAAAGTAAATATAAATATTATTTGTATATTGTTTAAATAATATCTAATATATATCTCTTAATAAAAATAAAGGAAACAATATGAGTTTATTTAAAGTTTCTTCTGGTAAAAATATACCAGATGATATTAATGTAATTATTGAAATACCATGTCATTCTCATCACATAAAATATGAAGTTGATAAAAAAAGTGGTATTTTATTTGTAAATCGTATTATGAATAATAATATGCTTTATCCATGTCATTATGGTTATATTAATAATACTGTTGCATTAGATGGTGACCCTCTTGATGTATTAGTAATAATGAATTATTTTATATATCCTGGCACTGTAATAAGATGTAGGCCTATAGGTTTATTAAGAATGGTAGATGAATCTGGTGAAGATAATAAATTAATTGCAGTTCCTCATATTACAGTATCTCAAGAATATAATAATATTAATAATATTAATGATTTGTCTAAAAATATTAAAAGTCAAATTGTACATTTTTTTAAACATTATAAAGATTTAGAAAAAGATAAATGGATTAAAATTGGTAAATGGGATGATGTTAATGCAGCTAAATCTGAAATTTTAATTTCTTTTAATAGATCACAAATGAAAAAATAAAAAATAAATAAATTTTTAATAATAAAAATAAGTGTTAAAATTATTTATATTTATTTAATATTCTCTGTTATTTTAATTATAGAAATCAGAGAATATTAAATTTAATTTTTTAGAATTTTTAATTACAAATTGAAAATAAAATATTTTTAAGATTGTATTGCAGTTATTGCAATTGTATAAATTATATCTTCAATATTAGCACCACGAGATAAATCATTCACTGGTTTTTTAATACCTTGTAAAATAGGACCTATTGAAATAATATTAGATGTCCTTTGAACGGCTTTATAAGTTGTATTACCTGTATTTAAATTAGGAAAAATAAATACATTTGCTTGCCCTTTTAATGGTGAATTTGGACATTTTAACATAGCAATATCTGGAATTATAGCAGCATCATATTGTATAGGTCCATCTATGATAATATTTGGTCTTTTGTTTTTTACAATCTTTGTAGCTTCTTTAACTTTATCAACATCAACTCCATAACCAGAATTACCAGTAGAATAAGATATCATAGCAATTTTAGGAATAATATTAAACTTTAATACTGATTCATATGTTTGAATCGCAATTTCTGATAATTGCTCTGAATTAGGATTTACATTTATAGCACAATCACTGTATATCAATACTTTATTGTGCAATAACATGAAAAAAAATGATGAAACTATTGATATTCCTGGCAATGTTTTAATTATTTGTAGGGGGGGTTTTATTGTATTAGCAGTTGTATTTACCGCTCCTGATACAATACCATCAATTTCAGAATTTTCTAACATTAAAGTTGCTAAAACTATATTATCTTTCAATTTTTTAATTGCTTTTTTTTCTGTCATTCCTTTATGTTTTCTTATTTCAATTAATCTAGATATATAATTATTTTTTATTTTATTTGGATCAATAATTTTAATTTTATTTTTTAAATCTAAACCATATTGATATGATATTTTTTTTATTTTATCTGGATTTCCTATTAATAAACAATTAGCTATTTTTTTTTTATAACATATATATGCAGATTTAATTATTCTTGGATCATATCCTTCAGGTAAAACTATATTTTTTTTTTTTTTTTTAGCCATTTCAATTAATTTATATTTAAATATATATGGAGATAGTTTGATTTTTTTATTAAAAGAAAAATTAGATGATTTAATCCAAGATGTATTTAAATATTTATAAAAATAATTAATAATATTATTAATTTTAATATTTTCATTAAATGGAAAACGAGTTTCGAAATTTTTGAAATTAATATATGTATTAAAAATATCATTTTTAGTACTTAGAATTGTTAATCCAGTTTTTATAGCTGTTTTAAATAAATCATTTTTAATAATTTTTTTTTTTTTAACATTAGTAAATAATAAAGCAGATATTTTTATACCTTTTATTACTTCAAGATAAGATGATATAAATATATCAAATCTATCATTAGGAATGATTATTAATGATTCATTTTTAAAATTATTAATTAATTTATTAATTTTAATATTTGGAAAAATTATTTTTTTAACTAATTTTGATTCTATATTTCCTTTATTAATAATTTTTGCTCTAATGTATGTAGATATATCAATAAGATTAATATAGTTAATATTATTATTCCATGGAATACATCCTATAATTGGTATATTAAGTTCAGAAGACATTTTAACGAAATCAATATTTATTGAATTATATGTTATATTTTTACTAAAAATTAATGAATTATCTGAATTTAATTTATTATTTTTATTAATTGGTGAATTAATTTTATTAAATATAATTCCAATAATATTTTTATTTTTAGCACCACCATAACTTAAAAGTAGTATATTTATTCTTTTTTTTAATTCTTTAAAGTTATTATTTTTAGGTGTAAATAAAAAAATTATGTCTGTATTTAATAATTTCGAAATTTCATAATTAATAGATATTTCAAAATTATTATCTGAAATTGGCATCAATCCTTCTAATAAAAATATTTTCTTATTATTTTTAATTTTATTATAAATTTTTAATATTTTATCAAATAAAATATCTTTTTTATTTGAAAAAATTAATTTTTTTAAATTTTTTAAAGATATATAATTTAAATTTTTTTCATTTTTATTTTTTTTTTTATTTTTAGAACAATTTTCTTCTTTATATATATCTTGATTTATTAGATTTAAATATTCTATATTGATATTTTGTTTTCTAATGGAATATATTAAACTCATACTAACACTTCTTAATCCTACATCTGTACTTGTTGGTATCAACATGATAATGCGAGACATTTTAACCTCTATTTAAATTAGAACATTTTTAAAAATATTAAAATTATTAATTTTAATATTTAAATTTATTTATTAAAAATGATGTATTATGTGCTATTACTAAATCTTCTTTAGTAGGAATGACTATAGATTTAAGACTATTTTTTTTTGTTATTATTCCCTGTTGTCCAAAACAAATTTTTTTGTTAATAATATTATCTATGTTAAAGCCCAAAAGGTTCAATCTATTTAAAGTTAATTTACGTACAAGATATGAATTTTCACCTATTCCACCTGTAAAAATTAATGCATCTAATCTTCCATTCATAAGAGAACTATATGATCCAATATATTTAGCTAAGCGATGACAATATACATTCATAGCTCTTCTTGCGTTTTTTTTTAAAAAATAATATTTCTCAATAAATCTAAAATCACTACTATATTCAGTAAGACCTAATAATCCAGATTTTTTAGTTAAAATTTCATTTATATAATTATTAGAAAAACCTAAAGTTTCTTTCAAATAAAAAATAATGGATGGATCTATATCACCACTTCTTGTTCCCATAACTAATCCTTCTAAAGGAGTCATTCCCATAGAAGTATCAACACACTTTCCGTTTCTAATAGCAGATATAGAACTACCGTTTCCTAAATGACATATAATTAAATTTATATTTTTTTTTTTTTTAAGTATTTTTTTTACTTCTAATATTATATATAAATTACTAGTTCCATGTGCCCCATAACGTCTTATTTTATAGTTTTTATATAAAAAATATGGTATAGGATATAAATATGATTCCTCTGGAATTGTATGATGAAATGAAGTATCAAAAACAGCTACATTTTTATTTGATAAATTTGGAAATGATTTCAAAGATTCATAAATACCAATTAAATGTGAAGGATTATGTAATGGTGCAAAAGGTATAGAATTTTTAATTCCTTTTATAACGTCTTTATTTATTAAAACTGAATTACTAAATTTTTCACCTCCATGTACAATTCTATGACCAATACCTATTATATTATTTAATATGTCTTTTTTTGTTTTTAAAATATTATTTACTATAAATAAAATAGCTTTTTTATGATTACAATTATCACCAAGTGAAATTTTATCACAATTATTTTTATAATTATATATTAATATAGATTTTCTAATATTTAAACATTCAGCATATCCAGAAATGTATTTAAAATTATTAATTACATTAATAACAGAAAATTTTATAGATGAACTACCACAATTAAGAACTAATATTAATTTCATAAAAATTTATTAACCTTTATTTTTAAATAAAGAATTAAATTTTTTAAAAATGTTTATTTAAATTTAATATAAATTTAATAAATTTACAATATTTATAAATAAATAATATTTATTTTTATTGAAAAAAAATATTATTTTATTTAAAATAAATATAAAATAATTATATTTAATATATTAAATTTTTTTAAAAGGCCTGTAGCTCAGGGGTTAGAGCGCACCCCTGATAAGGGTGAGGTCGGTGGTTCAAATCCACCCAGGCCTATTAATGCTAATTTATACTATAAATTTTTTTTAATTTAAGTATTTGTATTGTTATTACAACATATAAATGTTTTAATTGTATTAAATACATTTTTTATTAAGTTATTTTATGCCGGTATAGCTCAGTTGGAAGAGCAACTGATTTGTAATCAGTAGGTCAAGGGTTCAATTCCTTTTGCCGGCATTAAATGGTGAGGTTCCCGAGCGGCCAAAGGGAGCAGACTGTAAATCTGCCGTTATTTACTTCGAAGGTTCGAATCCTTCCCTCACCAAAAAAATTTGAATTTTTTAAATTAAAAATGCGGGTATCTTATAATGGATATTATATCATCCTTCCAAGTTGATAATGTGGGTTCGATCCCCACTACTCGCTTAATAATTTGCTGATATAGCTTAGTTGGTAGAGCACATTCTTGGTAAGAATGAGGTCAGCAGTTCAAATCTGCTTGTCAGCATATAATATATTCTAAAAAATAAATATTAGATTATTAAAAAAATAAAAAATAAAAAAATAATATAAATTTTTAGAAATAAAATTTTTTAATTAGTTTTTTATGATTTAATAATTTATATAATTAAAAATTTATATTTAATATAATTCACAATTTGTTTATTAAATAAATAGGTTTTAAATGATTTTAAATAAAAAAAAAATAAATATTAAAAAAAAAAAAGTTTACAAGTATATAACTATATTATCATTGTTATTTTTTGAACCTTTTTTAAATATTTTTTTTAAAAAAAATTTAAATTTAAATATAAAAATAATTAAATTTTTTTTTATAATTTTAGCATATTTTATTTCAATTACAACATATAAATTCAAATCTATGATGTTAGTTTTAAATAAATATATTTTAGAAATTAATAATTCAGTTTGGCCAAGTTTTAAAGAAACATTAATTATTACATTAATTATAATTTTTTTAACAATTATAATCTCTTTTTTTATATTTTTATTAGATAATATTATATTAAATATATTATACTTTATATTAATTTAAAGGTTTAAATTTTTTATGAATTTTAAGAAAAAGTGGTATATAGTTCAAGTTATTACAGGTAAAGAAAAAATAATAATTAATTCAATTAAAAAAAATATAAATATATATAATATGAAAGATTTATTTGGTGAAATTATAGTACCAATAGAAAGAGTCTTGGAAATTAGAAAAGGACAACATAAAAAAACAGAATTTAAATTCTTACCTGGATATATTTTAATTCATATGATAATGAATAACAAAAGTTGGCATCTTATTAAACGTGTTCCAAAAATTATAAATTTTATAGGGGGAACTTCATTTAATCCTATTCATTTGAGTGAAAAAGAAGTGAATAAAATTAAATTTAATTTAAAAAATTTTAATAATAATCCCAGACCAAAAACTATTTTTGAACCAGGTGAATTAATAAGAGTAAAAGATGGACCTTTTTCCGATTTTAATGGAATAGTAGAAGAAATTGATTATGAAAAAAACCGTTTAAAATTGTCAATATCTATATTTAGCAGATCAACACCTGTGGATCTTGATTTTGACCAAGTAGAAAAAATTTAATTTTTTTAAAATATTTATTGATTATATTTATTTTATAATATAAAATATAAGTTATTTGTTTATTAATTTATCAAATATTAATTAAATATTTTAAAAAATTAAATTTGTATGAGATTAATATGATAAAAAAAGTAAAAATTTATATAAAATTACAAGTATTATCAGGAATGGCAAACCCAAGTCCTCCTATTGGTCCTGCTTTAGGTCAACATGGAGTAAATATAATAAAATTTTGCAAAATGTTTAATAAAAAAACAGAAAAAATAGAAAAAGGACTACCTATTCCAGTTATAATAACTGTTTTTTCAGATAAATCTTTTAGTTTTATTACTAAAACACCTCCAGCATCTTTTCTTTTAAAAAAAGCAGCAGGAATTAAATTAGGTTCTAGTAAACCAAATAAAGAGAAAGTTGGAAAAATAAAAAAAAATGCAATATATAAAATAGCAAAAATAAAATCTAATGATATGACAGGATCTAATATAGAATCTATGTATAAATCAATTTTAGGTACAGCCTATTCAATAGGACTTGTATTAGAGGAGTAAAATGCATAAAGTTAATAAAAGAATGAAAAAAATAAATAAAAATATAAATTTTTCAATTAATTATAAAATAAAAGATGCATTATTTATCCTTAAAAATATATCTATTGTAAATTTTATAGAAAGTATAGATGTTTCTATAAAATTAGGAATTAAATATCATAATAATGATCAACATGTATTAGGCAATACAATATTACCTTATGGTACGGGACGTAAAATTATTATTGCAGTATTTGCAAAAGGTAAAGATGCTTATAACGCTAAGTTATATGGAGCAGATATTGTAGGAATGGAGAGTTTATATAAAAAAATAAAAAATGGATATAAAAAAATAGATATATTAATTGCATCTAAAGATTCTATGAAGATTGTTAATAAACTTGTAAATATTATTGGACCTCGTGGTTTAATGCCTAATGATAAATTTGGAACAATCACAGATGATATTATAAAATCTTTAAAAAATTTTAAAAAAGGACAAATTAATTATAAAAGTGATAAATATGGTATAATTAATACCACTTTTGGAAAAATAAATTTTAGTAATAAAAAATTAATTAAAAATTTAGAAAATTTAGTTTTTTCTATTAAAAAAAATAAACCTGTAAATTCAAAAGGTACTTATATTAAAAAAATTCAAGTATCTACTACTATGGGAATAGGTTTATCAATTGATATTAATAGTTTATTTGCTAAGAAAATTTAATTATTTTAATTTAAATATTAAACATTATAAAATAATTTATAAAAATATTATTTTTAATTTTGAAAAGAGATAATTTAATGATATTAAAAATAAAAAATAAAAAAAATATTGTAAAAGAAATTATCGAAAAATCAAAAAAAGCTATTTCTGTAGTTATTGCTCAATATAATGGTGTTAAATCTAATAAAATTAATGAATTACGTAAATTATGTAATATAAAAAATATTTATATTAAAGTAGTTAAAAATACTTTAATGAAAAAAATAATTAAAAAAACTAATTTTAAATGTTTAAAAAATATTTTCATAGGTCAAAATATAATTGCTTTTTCTAATGAAAATCCAGGAGATGCAGCTAGATTATTTAAAGAATTTTCTAAAGATAATAATAGTTTTAAAATAAAAAATGCTGCTTTCGAAGGTAAAAAAATAGAATCATCACAGATTAATATTCTTTCAGATATGCCAACTTATTTAGAGTCAATATCAATGTTAATATTTATTATTAAAGAATCATGTATATTAAAATTAATTAAATTGTTAAAAACAATATGTTATAATAATAAAAAAAACACAAATATAATTTAAAAAATAAAAAAATATTTAATATTTTTTAGGAAATTATATGTCTATTACCAAAGAACAAATTCTAGATTCAATTTCAAAAATGACAGTTATTGAAGTTGTTGATTTAGTAAAAATGATGGAAAAAAAATTTAATATATCTACTAATTTAAATATAGATAAAACAAATTCTAAAAAAAAAGAAGAAGAAAAAATAGAATTTAATGTTATTCTAAATAAAATTGGACCAAATAAAATTTCTGTAATCAAAATTATTAGAAGTGTTACTGGTCTTGGTTTAAAAGAATCAAAAGATCTTGTTGAGTCATCTCCAGTAATAATAAAAGAAGGAATTAATAAAGAAGAATCTATATCTCTTAAAAAGAGTTTAGAAGAATCTGGAGCTTCTGTATCTATTAATTAATTTAAATTAAGAACTTTTTAAAGATTAAATATTATGGCTGGTGTCTTTAGGCACTAGCTTTTATATAAAACTATTATTTTAAAATAATATTTAAAATTAGTAAATAAAAAATATTTATATATATTATGATTATGTTAATTTTAATAATTAAATATTTATTATTAATATAGTCAGTTATATTTTATTTATTGTTTTTAAATTATTATTTAATAAGTAAAATATAAATTGAAAAACTCAATAATTTATTCTTATATAGAAAAAAAAAGAATCCGTAAAAATTTTGGTAAATATCAAAAAATTTTGAATGTTCCATATTTATTATCTACTCAAATTGAATCTTTTAATAGATTCATAAAAAGAGATATAAAAGGTAAATATGGTTTAGAATCATCTTTCTTATTTATTTTTCCTATTAAAAGTTATAATAAAAATTCAGAATTACATTATATTAGTTATAGTTTAAATAAACCAATTTTTAATGTTAAAGAATGTAAATCAAGAGGATTAACTTTTTCATCATCACTTAAAGCTAATTTAAAACTTATTGTTTATAATAAAGAATGTGCAGAAAAAAAAATAAAAATAATAAAAACACAAGAAGTTTATATGGGTGAAATACCTATTATTACTAATAATGGAACATTTATTATAAATGGAATAGAACGTGTAGTTGTATCTCAATTACATCGTAGTCCTGGTGTTTTTTTTGATAGTGATAAAGGAAAAACACATTCTTCAGGTAAAATTATTTATAATGCAATTATAATACCTTATAGAGGTTCATGGTTAGATTTTGAATTTGACTCTAAAGATATATTATTTGTTAGAATTGATAGAAGAAAAAAATTACCAGCAACTGTTATACTAAAAGCAATGAATTATAATAATAAACAAATATTAAATATATTTTATGAAAGTGTTATTTATAATATAAATAAAAAAGAAATTAATATGGAATTAATTCCTGAAAGATTAAGAGGTCAAACATCTTCATTTCAAATTATAAAAAATAATAAGATTTATATAGAAAAAGGTAAAAGAATTACCGCCAGACATATTAAATATCTTAAACAAGATAAAATTAAAAATATAAAAGTACCTAAAGAATATTTAATAGGTAAAGTCTTAATAAAAGATTATTTTAATAAAAAAACAGGTGAAATTATTGCTTTAGCAAATACTAAAATCACATTAGATATTTTAGAAAAATTGATTGATTCAAAATTAAATAACATTAAAACTATATTTACAAATGATTTAGATCATGGTGCTTATATATCAGAAACAATTAATCTTGATCATTCTGTTGATCGAAAAAGTGCTTTAATAGAAATATATCGCATGATGAGACCAAGTGAGCCGCCTACAAAAGAAGTTTCTGAAAATTTATTTAAAAATTTATTTTTTTCAAAAAATCGTTATGATTTATCTGAAGTAGGTAGAATGAAATTTAATGCTGCATTATTAAGAAAAAATAAAAAAGGACCTGGTATTTTAAATGATAAAGATATTATACATGTAATTAAAAAATTAATTAATATACGTAATGGAAAAGGTGAAGTAGATGATATAGATCATTTGGGAAATAGAAGAATAAAATCTGTAGGTGAAATGACAGACAATCAATTTAGAATTGGTTTAACAAGATTAGAAAGATCAGTAAAAGAAAATTTATCTTTGAGTGATATTGATGAATTATATCCTCAAGATGTAATAAATTCTAAACCCATATCATCGTCTTTAAAAGAATTTTTTGGATCTAGTCAATTATCTCAATTTATGGATCAAAATAATCCATTATCCGAAATTACTCATAAAAGACGTATATCTGCATTAGGACCAGGAGGATTAACTAGAGAAAGATCAGGTTTTGAAGTGCGTGATGTACATCCTACTCATTATGGAAGGGTTTGTCCTATAGAAACACCTGAAGGTCCTAATATAGGTTTAATTAATTCTCTTTCAGTTTATGCTAAAATTAATAAATATGGATTTATAGAAACTCCATATAGATTAGTACAATCAAGTATAGTTACTAATAAAATTATTTATCTTTCAGCATTTGAAGAAATAAACTTTATTATTGCGCAATCTAATACAAAATTAAATAAAGATGGTTCTTTTGTTGATGATTTAATAACATGTAGGAATAAAGGAGAAACAAATTTATTTAAAAAAAAAGAAGTGGATTATATGGATGTTTCTACACAACAAATAGTATCTGTTGGAGCATCTCTTATTCCATTTTTAGAACATGATGATGCAAATCGTGCTTTAATGGGTGCTAATATGCAACGTCAATCTGTACCAACAATGATATCTGAAAAACCTTTAGTAGGAACTGGTATGGAAAGATCAGTTGCTATTGATTCTGGTGTTACAGTAATATCTAAAAGAGGCGGTTATGTTAAATATGTAGATTCTGAAAAGATTATAATTCATGTTAATAATAATGAAATATATAAAGAAGAATCAGGTATTGATATTTATAATTTAAATAAATATATGCGTTCTAATCAAAATACTTGTATAAATCAGACACCTTGTGTAAATTTAAATGATAAAATTAAAAAAGGAGATGTAATAGCTGATGGACCTGCAACAGACCTTGGTGAATTAGCTTTAGGACAAAATATGAGAGTCGCTTTTATGCCATGGAATGGATATAATTTTGAAGATTCTATGTTAATATCAGAACGTATAGTAAAAGATGATAGATTTACAACAATTCATATTCAAGAATTAATCTGTATTGCTAGAGATACTAAATTAGGACCTGAAGAAATTACTTCTGATATTCCTAATATAAGTGAATCTTCATTATCTAATTTAGATGAATCAGGTATTATATTTATAGGTGCTGAAGTTCATGGAAATGATATTTTAGTAGGAAAAGTTACACCTAAGGGTGAGATAAAAATTACACCTGAGGAAAAATTATTAAGAGCAATTTTTGGTGAAAAATCATCTAATGTAAAAGATTCTTCTTTAAGAACTCCGAATGGAGTTCATGGAACTGTAATAGATGTTCAAGTATTTAATAGAGATGGTGTTAAAAAAGATAAAAGAACATTAGAAATAGAAAAATTAAAAATCAAACAAATTAAAGATGATTTAAAAGAAGAACTAGACATATTTGAATTAAGATTATTTAATAAATTATATAATATACTTATTGCAAGTGGAATTAAACATGAAAAGTTAAAAAAAATAGAAAAATATAAATGGTTCAAAATAAAATTAAAAAATCTTTATTATAAAGATAAAATAAATAATATTAAAAAACAAATTAAAAAAATTCATAATGATTTTAATAAAAAAATAGAATTTAATATTGGCAAAATAGTTCAAGGAGATGATTTATCTCCAGGAGTTATTAAAATTGTTAAAATTTCTTTAGCTGTTAAGCGTAATATACAAGCTGGTGATAAAATGGCTGGTAGACATGGAAATAAAGGTGTTGTTTCTAAAATAAATCCAGTAGAAGATATGCCTTATGATGAAAATGGTGTTCCGGTCGATATAGTTTTAAATCCATTAGGTGTTCCTTCGCGTATGAATCTTGGACAAATTTTAGAAACACATTTAGGATTAGCTGCAAAAGGACTTGGAGAAAAAATTAATTTAATGATTAAACAAAAGCAAGAAATTAAAAAAATTAAATCTTTTATTCAAAAAATATACAATTTAGGAGATAATTTTAATAATAAAGTTGATTTAGAACATTTATCTGATCAAGAAGTATATATTTTATCTAAAAATCTTAAAAATGGATTTCCAATATCAACACCTGTTTTTGATGGTGTGAAAGAAAAAGATATAAAGAATCTTTTGAAATTAAGTGGTCTACCCACTTCTGGTAAAATAAATTTATTTGATGGTTTTACTGGTGAAAAATTTGAACATAAAGTAACAGTAGGTTATATGTATATGCTTAAATTAAATCATTTAGTTGATGATAAAATGCATTCTAGATCTACAGGTGCTTATAGTCTTATTACTCAACAACCTTTAGGTGGAAAATCTCAATTTGGAGGTCAGCGTTTTGGTGAAATGGAGGTATGGGCATTAGAAGCATATGGGGCTTCATACACTCTTCAAGAAATGTTAACAGTTAAATCAGATGATGTTAATGGAAGAATAAAGATGTATAAAAATATAATTAATGGAAACAATATAATGGAACCAGGAATGCCTGAGTCTTTTAATGTTTTATTAAAAGAAATAAGATCTTTAGCTTTAAATATAGATTTAGATTAAAAAAAATTAATATTTTTTTATGAAAATATATTTTATATATTTATATTAATTTTTATAAATATAATAATTTTAACTTAATCAGGAATAATTCTGTGAAAGATTTACTTAAGTTTATTAAATCAAAAAATAAAACAGAAGATTTTGATTCTATTAAAATTTCTTTAGCTTCTCCAAATATGATAAGATCTTGGTCATTTGGAGAGGTTAAAAAACCAGAAACTATTAATTATCGTACTTTTAAACCAGAAAGAGATGGTTTATTTTGTTCTAGAATTTTTGGTCCTATAAAAGATTATGAATGTTTATGTGGAAAATATAAAAGATTAAAACATAAAGGTATTGTATGTGAAAAATGCGGTGTTGAAGTTACTAACTCTAAAGTACGTAGAGAAAGAATGGGTCATATTGAATTAGCTTCACCTGTAGCACATATTTGGTTTCTTAAATCATTACCTTCAAGAATAGGACTTTTATTAGATATGCCTTTAAAAGATATAGAAAAGATATTATATTTTGAATCTTATATAGTAATAGAAAGTGGAATTACGAAATTAAATAATGGTCAAATTCTTAATGAAGATAAATATATGAATGCGATTAATGAATATGGTGATGAATTTGAAGCTAAAATAGGCGCAGAAGCTATTAAATTTTTATTAAATAAAATTGATTTAAATAAAGAATGTTATAATCTTAACAAAGAATTAGAAATTACTAATTCAGAAAATAAAAGAAAAAAAATAAATAAACGTATAAAAATTTTAGAATCATTTATAAACAGTGGTAATAAACCCGATTGGATGATTTTATCAGTATTACCTGTTCTTCCACCAGATTTACGTCCTTTAGTACCATTAGATGGAGGAAGATTTGCAACATCAGATTTAAATGATTTATATAGACGTGTTATAAACAGAAATAACAGATTAAAAAGACTAATAGAATTATCCGCACCAGATATAATAATTCGTAATGAAAAACGTATGCTTCAAGAATCAGTAGATTCAGTATTAGATAACGGAAGACGTGGTAAAGCAATTACATCATCTAATAAAAGACCATTAAAATCATTATCAGAAATGATAAAAGGAAAACAAGGTAGATTTAGACAAAATCTTTTAGGTAAAAGAGTAGATTATTCAGGACGTTCAGTTATAACTGTTGGTCCAACTTTAAAATTACATCAATGTGGTCTTCCTAAAAGGATGGCATTAGAATTATTTAAACCATTTGTATATTCTAAATTAGAAAAAAAAGGTATATCTACAACAATTAAATCTGCTAAAAAAATGGTAGATAATGAAGAATCTATTGTATGGAATATATTAGAAGATGTAATTAAAAAATATCCTATTATGCTTAATAGAGCACCTACTCTTCATAGATTAGGTATTCAAGCTTTTGAACCTATTTTAATAGAAGGTAAATCTATCCAATTGCATCCTTTAGTTTGTTCTGCTTATAATGCTGATTTTGATGGAGATCAAATGGCAGTTCATATACCACTTACGTTAGAAGCAAAATTTGAAGCACGTTCATTAATGATGTCAACTAATAATATTTTATCTCCTGCCAATGGTGAACCAATTATAGTTCCATCTCAAGATTTAGTTTTAGGTTTATATTATATGACAAGAAAAAAAATAAACGGCAAAGGCGATGGAATGATATTGAGTGGATCTAAAGAAGCAGAATTAGTTTATAAAAATGGTATAGCTGAATTACATTCAAATGTTAAAGTAAGAATAACAGAATATATTAAAACTAATAAAACATTTATTAAAAAAACAACTATTAAAAATACAACTATTGGAAGAGCAATTCTTTGGCATATAATTCCAAAAGGATTAAAATTTTCAATAATAAATAAAACAATATGTAAAAAAGAAATATCTATCATTTTTAATACTTGTTATAGAACATTAGGATTAAAAGAAACAATTATTTTTGCTGATAAAATTATGTATATTGGATTTTATTATGCAACTAAATCTGGTTCTTCTGTAGGAATAGACGACATTGTAATACCAAAAAATAAAGAAGAAATTGTAAAAGAAGCTGAAAAAGAAGTATTTTTAATACAAACACAGTTTCAATCTGGTTTAGTAACTTCAAGTGAAAAATATAATAAAATTATTGATATATGGGCATCAGCTAATGAAAAAATTTCTAATTCTATGATGAAAAATCTTTCTAGTGAAATTGTTATAAATAAATCAGGAAAGAAAGAAAATCAAATTTCTTTTAATAGTATTTTTATGATGGCTGATTCAGGAGCAAGAGGTTCATCAGCTCAAATTCGTCAATTAGCTGGAATGAGAGGATTAATGGCAAAACCTGATGGTTTTATAATAGAAACACCTATTACAGCTAATTTTAGAGAAGGTTTGAATGTTTTACAATATTTTATTTCTACTCATGGTGCACGTAAAGGATTAGCAGATACAGCATTAAAAACAGCAAATTCTGGATACTTAACAAGAAGATTAGTAGATGCAGCACAAGATGTAGTTGTTTTAGAAGATGATTGTAAAACAATTTTTGGCATAATAATAACAAATGTTATAGAAGGAAATAATTTAAAAGATAATTTAACAGATAGAATTTTAGGCAGGGTTGCAGCAGAAGATATTTTAAAACCAGGTACTTTTGAAATTATTATAAATAAAAATAAATTATTAGATGAAAAATCTTGTAAAATTATAAAAGAACATTCTATAGAAAGTGTTAAAGTAAGATCAGTTGTTACATGTGATGCTATTTATGGTGTTTGTGCTAATTGTTATGGTCGTGATTTAGCTAGAGGAAAATTAGTTAAAAAAGGAGAAGCAATTGGGGTAATAGCTGCTCAATCTATAGGAGAACCAGGTACTCAATTAACAATGCGTACATTTCATATTGGGGGGGCTGCATCTAGATCAGTTTCTACATCTAATATAAAAGTTAAAAACATAGGAATTATTAATTTTGTAAATGCTAAATTTGTAGTAAATAAAATTGGTAAAATCATAATTATATCTCGTAATGCTGAAATAAGATTATTAGATAATATAGGTAAAATTAAAGAAAAATATAAAGTACCTTATGGTTGTGTAGTTTCAAAAGGAAATGGAGAAAAAATAAATAAAGGTGAAATAATTGCAAATTGGGATCCTCATACAATGCCAGTTATATCTGAAGTTGATGGTTTTATTAAATTAATTGATATGATCGAAGGTCAAAGTATAACTCGTCAAACTGATGAACTTACAGGAATATCTTCTATTGTTATATTAGATTTATATGAAAGACCAAGTAGTATGAGTAAAAATTTAAGACCTAAATTGAAAATTGTAGATATAAATGGTAAAAATATTTTTATTCCAGGAACTGAAATGCCAGCACAATATTTTTTACCTGGTAAAACAATAATTCAATTGGAAAATGGATATAAAATTACCAGTGGTGATATTTTAGCACGTTTACCTTTAGAAACTTATGGTACAAAAGATATAACTGGTGGTTTACCTAGAGTTGCTGATTTATTTGAAGCAAGAATACCTAAAGATCATGCTATTTTATCTGAAACCAGTGGAATAGTTTCTTTTGGAAAAGAAACTAAAGATAAAATACGTTTAATTATTTCTAAAAAAAATGGAAATAAATGTTATGAAGAAATGATTCCAAAGTGGAGACATTTAAATGTTTTTGAAGGAGAACAAGTTTATCGAGGAGATTTAATTTCTAATGGTCAAGAATCACCATATGATATCTTAAGATTAAGAGGCGTTAATGAATTTACACAATTTATTGTAAATGAAGTACAAGATATATATAGATTACAAGGAGTTAAAATTAATGATAAACATATAGAAGTAATTATTCGTCAAATGTTAAGAAAAGTGACTATTATAAATAAAGGTGATTCTAATTTTTTAGAAGGTGAGCAAGTAGAATACTCTAAAGTTAGAATTGATAATATAGAACTTAAAAAAAAATATAAAAAAGAAATTGTATATATACGTGATTTATTAGGTATAACTAAATCTTCTCTTTCTACTGAATCATTTATTTCTGCAGCCTCCTTTCAAGAAACAACAAGAGTATTAACAGAAGCAGCGGTTTCTGGTAAATTAGATGAATTAAGAGGTCTTAAAGAAAATGTTATTGTAGGAAGACTAATACCAGCTGGAACTGGATATAAATATCATAAAAAAAGAAATAAAAATTGTATTAAAAAATAATAATTTAATTTAAATATAAATATAAATATTATTATATATTTATATTTATATTATTAAAATTTACTAAATTTATTTAGTAAATAAAAATTTGACTATATCTCCATCTTTAATGATATAATTTTTACTTTCTAAACGTATTTTTCTTTTTTTTTAACTTCATTCTCTTCTTTATAAAAAATAAAATCATTATATGAAATAATTTGTGCTTTAATAATTTTTTTATAAAAATCAGAATGTATTTTTTTTAGAAGCTTTTAATACTGTATTATTTTTATATACAATCCAAGATTTAATTTCTTTATTATTAAAAGTAAAAAATATTTTAAAAAATTCAAATATTTAATTATATAAATAATAAAATTATGTATATTAAATATATAAATATTAAAATGATGTTTTAATTTATTAATTTTTAGTATTAATTCTTTAGATAAATTAAATTTTATTTAAGCATAAATGCAGATTAAATTATATTTTTTATTTTTAGAAAGTAAAAAATATAATTATAATTATCTTTATAATTAAGATTATTTTTATTAATATTAGCAACATAAATTATAGGTTTTATTGTTAAAAACCTAAATTATTAATTTTTTTTTTCTTCTATTGTAAGATCTAATGTTTTTAACATTTTTATTTTTTCTAAATGCAAAAAACATTTTTAAGTAAAATGTTATTTTCAATATAAAATTAATTTATATTTTTATTTTTTTTTGCATTTTATTTAAATAATTTTTACATTTTTTAAAATCATATAATATTAATTCTAGATTAACGACTTTAATACCATTAATTAGATTTACTTTACCTAAAATATGTATTATTTTTTCATTTTTAAAAAATCTAACCAAATGTAATATAATATTACATTTATGTATTTTATTTAGAAATTTATTACCTAATCCTTTACCAACCGACGATCCTTCTATTAAACCAGCTATATCTAAAAAAAATTTTATTTTAGAATGTATAGTATTTTTATTATTAATAATTTTAGATATTTTAAAAATTCTGTTATCTTGTACTTCTGCTAAACCATAATTTGTTTTAATAGTACTGAAAAAAAATTTTCTGATTTTATATTAGATTTTGTTAATAAATTAAATAAAGTTGATTTTCCAACATTTGGAAGACCTATAATTCTTATTTTTACTACCATTTTATTTACCATTTAATTTTTTAATTAAATTAAATATAAAATATTATATTATAATACATATTAAGTATAATAATATATTAAAATAGTTAAAAACTATTAAATCATTTTAATTTTTTAATTAATTTATATATAGGATATTAAAAATTTATGAATAAATTAATTTTAAATAAATTAGATTTATTAAAAAAGAGGTTTGAAATAATTAAAGATTTATTAAATGATAAAAAAATTTTTTTAGATAAAAACAAATTTGCTAAAATTTATAAAGAATATTTATATTTAAATAATATTGTAAAATATATTGATAAAAGAAATATTATTAAAAAAAATATAAAAGAAATAAAAAATTTATTAAAAGATAAAGAAATAAAAGTGCTTGCAAAAGAAGAATATAATAATTATATATTAAAATTAAAAATAGTTGAAAATAAATTAAAAACATTAATTTCACCTAAAGAAACAACAGATAAAAGAGGATGTTTTATAGAATTAAAATCTGGAACAGGAGGTAACGAAGCATCTTTATTTACTAAAGATTTATTTAAAATGTATAATAAATACATAGAAAAAAAAAAATGGAATATAGAAATATTAAATATTAATTATAGTAATAATGGAGGATTTAAAGATATTATAGCAAAAATTACTAATTATGGATCTTATAGTATTTTACGATTTGAATCAGGAGGTCATAGGGTTCAAAGAGTACCTTTTACAGAAAATCAAGGAAGAGTACATACATCAACGTGTAAAGTAGCAGTAATTCAAGAAATACCAGAAGCGGAATTTCCAAAAATTAGATCATTAGATATAAAAATAGATACTTTTAGATCTTCTGGTGCAGGTGGTCAACATGTTAATACAACTGATTCAGCAATACGTATTAAACATTTATCTACAGGTATAGTTGTAGAATGTCAAGATGAAAGATCACAACATAAAAATAAATCTAAAGCAATGTCAGTTTTACGAGCTAGATTATATTCATTGGAAATGAAAAATATTCAAGAAAAATCTCATAATACTAAAAAAAATCTTTTTGGTAGTGGTTTTAGATCTGATAGAATTAGAACTTATAATTTTCATAATGGTAGAGTAACTGATCATAGAATTGGTCTTACTTTATATAAATTAGAATATATTTTTAAAGGTAATCTTGATATTTTAATAAATCCAATAATAAAAAGATATAAATTAGATAAATTTAAAAAAAAATAAATAAATAATGATTTTTATATCAAAAAAATTGTTTTAAAAAATAAATATTAAATATTTTTATATTAAAAAATAATAAATTAATTTAAATATTAAATATTATTTTCAACATAATTGTTTATAATTTATATCATATATATTTAATTAATTTAAAAATAAATAATATAAAAATTATATTGTGAAATAGAATTTACATAAAACCATAATATTAATTATTACTTAATAATTAATATTATGGTTTTATGTAAATTTAAATATAATAAATATAAAATTTAATAATTTAGTATATTTATATTATTAATATATATATTTATTTTAAATAATAATTAATATAAAGTAATTATATTTAATTTAATTTAAATTATAAAATAATGTATATTATGAATCCAAAAATTAATATTGCTATTAGAGCCGTTAGAAAAGCAGGTAATTTAATAAATAAATTTTATGAATCTACAGATTTTTTAAATAAAAAAGAAACAAGTAATATTTACTATATTAATTATATAACTAAATTAGTTAAAAATATAATAATATCTACTATCAATAAATCTTATCCGAAACATGATATTTTAGGATATAAAAAAAAAAATATAAAAAACAGATCAATAAAATGGATTATTAATCCTATAGATAGTAAAATTAATTTTATTAAAAAATTTCCTCATTTTGCAATTTCGGTATCATTAATAATTAAAAATATTACAGAATTATCTGTAATATATGATCCTATAAAAAATGATATGTTTACCGCTTTACGTGGTAAAGGAGCTTATTTGAATGGTTTTAGAATAAGATGTGGTTTAAATAAAAATTTAAATGGAACAATAATATCTTCAAAATTTACATTTTTAAATAAAAAAAATTATAAAATATATTGTAATTTATTTAAAAAAATATTTTCAAATAAAACATATTTACGCAGTACAGGTTCTACAGCTTTAGATTTATCTTATGTGGCTGCAGGTAAAGTAGATGGTTATTTTGAAATGTGTATAAATCCAATTGATTTTATAAGTGGCGATCTTATTATTAGAGAAGCAGGTGGATTGGTAACAGATTTTATAGGGGAAAATAATTATTTAATAAATGGTAATATTTTAGCCGGAAATTCAAAAATAGTTAAATTATTAATTTATTATACAAATAATATTTTTAAATAATATCAAGAAAATTTTATTTTTTAAAATATTATATATAAATTATATTTAAATTAATAAATTTTAAATTAAATCATAAATAATTAATATTAATTTTGAAAAATTAGATTAAGACATAGATATGTTAGTATATTATTACATTGATATGTTACATTTAGATGTTATGAATAATTATTTATATTCCTAATATTAAAAATAGGTATATTTATAATTAATTTAATAATAAATTATGATATACAATTACCAATTTATATATATTTGATAGTATATATCTGAAATTATTTAATTGAAGAATGTAATAAACTTATTATAAGTCATATAACTTTAAATACAGATGTATACATAGATATAAAAACTATACAAATTATTAAATAATATGAATGCAAAATCGGAATAACGTTAAATTTTAAATTAAATTAAATTTAATTACAAATGATATATTCAATTAAATTGTTATTTTAATTTTAATATATGTTAATCCTATATTATCATGTCAGACATTTTCATTTTCAACTTCTGAGAAAATAAAATAAAAAGAAAAATTTTTTTTAAAAAAATATTAATATTATTTTATCTGTAAATATAGATTTAAGATTAAATATCATTAAAATATATACTATTTCTGATGATAATATGTTTGTATTAGGTATATTATTTTTTAATAAAATTATTTATTTATAATTATTTATAATTTGCATTATGAATTATTATTATTATGTTTAATTAATTTATGGATGTAAAATGACTAAAAATATAGTATTTAGCGGTGTTCAACCATCAGGAAATATAACACTTGGAAATTATATAGGATGCTTAAGTCAATGGAAAAATTTACAAAAAAAATATGATTGTATTTATTGTATTGCGGATCTTCATTCAATAACTGTTATTAAAAATTATAAAAAATTAAAAGAATTAACTTTAGATCTTATAGCAACATATATTGCTTGTGGAGTAAATCCATTAAAAAGTATAATTTTTATTCAGTCTCATGTAATTGAGCATACATATCTGAATTGGATTTTAAATTGTTATACTAATTATGGTGAATTAAAACGTATGACACAATTTAAGAATATTTTACTAAATAAAAATAAAAATATAAATATTGGTTTATTAAATTATCCAATTTTAATGGCATCTGATATTTTACTTTATAAATCAAATATAGTACCTGTAGGATTAGATCAATTACAACATTTAGAGCTAACAAGAAAAATAGCAAAAAGATTTAATTCAATACACAAAAAAAAAATTTTTAATATTCCAAATGCTTTAATTTTTAAAAATACATCATGTATTATGTCTTTACTTAATCCAAGTAAAAAAATGTCAAAATCAGATATTAATAATAATAATGTAATTTATTTATTAGAAAATGAAAATTCGATTAAAAATAAAATTCAAAATGCAGTAACAGATTCAGATATACCACCTGTAATTAATTACGATCCGATACTCAAACCAGGTATTTCTAATTTACTAAATATTTTATCTTTTATAAATAACATTTCTATACCTGAATTAGTAAAAAAATTTTATAATAAAAATTATACTAATTTTAAAAAATATTTATCAGATTCTTTAATTCTAAATCTTCATTCTTTTCAAAAAAAATATTTTAACTTAAGAAAAGAAGAAGATTATCTTTTGAAGGTAGTATCTGATGGTGCAATAAAAGCAAGAAAAAAAGCTAAAACAAATATTAAAAAAATTTATAAAAAATTAAATTTTAAATAAAATTTAATAATAAAAATTATAAATCATAATATATATAAAATTAAGGAATTAAATTGATTTTACCAAATTTTAAATCAGGTAAAGTTATAACTATAGGTGATATTATTTTAGATAAATATTTAAAATGTATAAATAATAACAATTATGTAGTAAATACTTCTGAAATATTCAAAATAAATTTATTTAAATATATACCAGGAGGGGCTGCTAATGTTGCAATGAATATTGCTGCTTTAGGTTGTAGTTCTCATTTATTCGGAATAACTGGTATTGATAAATATTCTAAAATATTATCAAAAATACTTGTAAAAAAAAAAATCAAATATAACTTTATTTCAATAAATTCATATCCAACAATTACTAAATTACGTTTATTGTTTAATCAAAATAATATTTTAAGAATGGATTATGAAAAAAAGTTTAATAAAATAAATTCAAGAATTATGTTAAATTATATAAATAAAAATATATTAAATTCAGGAGCGGTGGTAATTTCTGATTATAATAAAGGATCTTTATATAATATACAATCATTAATTAATAATGCTATCAAAAATAATATTCCAATAGTTGTAGATACTAAAAATAATGATTTTAATAAATATAAAGGATGTACTGTTTTAACTCCAAATGAATTAGAATTTAAAAAATATGTTGGATCTTGGAACAATGAAAAAGAATTGATAAATTTAGGAATAGAAGTAATTAATTATAATAAACTTTCTGCTTTAGTTATTACAAGATCTGAACGTGGATTATTGTTAATAGAATCAAATAAAAATATATTACATATGCCTTCTTATGCACATAAAGTAATGGATGTTACTGGAGCGGGTGATACCTTTACTGGTGTACTAGCTGCATCTTTATCTTTAGGTATTAATATGAAAAAATCTTGTTTTTTAGCCAATATTGCAGCTGGTTTAGTTATTAGTGAATTGTTTACATCTACAATTAATATTGATAATTTTAAAAATTTTATTTTAAATAAAAAAAATATTATTTAATAATATTTTTAAAATTATATTATATTTAATAAATTTATATATATTAAATTTTTTAATAATTATTTTTAAAATAAATTTTTTTAAACAATCATTTAAATTTTAAAAAATTTAAATTTTTTTAAAATATATTAATTTGATATTTTTGTAAATTTTTAATAAATTAAATAAATTATTATTTTATTAATTAATATTATTTTTAATATTTTTAATTATATATTTATTTAATTAACTAATATATTTTTGTTTTATTAAAAGATTATAATTTAAAACAAATTTGCTATATTTTAATTATTGATTGAAATATATATTGTTACTATAAAAATCATATATTTAAAAAAGTTTATTTTAAAAATTAAATATATTTTTAATTAAATTAAATAATTTTAATTTAATTAATAAAATATTTTTAACATATGGAAAATAAATTATAAAGTTTATTTAAAAAATTTAATGTTAATTAAAAAAAAAAATATAAGAAATTTTTCTATTATTGCTCATGTAGATCATGGTAAATCCACTTTATCAGATAGAATTATACAAATTTGTGATGGTTTAAATATTCGTGAAATGCCTCCTAGAGTTTTAGATTCAATGGAAATAGAAAAAGAAAGAGGTATAACTATTAAATCACAAAGTGCTACTTTATATTATAATTATAAAAATACTAAAATTTATCAACTTAATTTAATAGATACTCCTGGTCATATAGATTTTTCTTATGAAGTTTCAAGATCTATGTTTGCATGTGAGGGGGTTATTCTATTAATTGATGCCACTCAAGGTATAGAAGCGCAAACATTAACTAATTATTATTTAGCTTTAAAAATGCATTTAAAAATAATAACTGTTATTAATAAAATAGATTTACCAAATGCTGATATTGATAAAGTATTAAAAAATATAAAAAATATATTAGGAATTAATTATTCAGATGTAATATTATGTTCTTCAAAAACTGGATATGGTGTAAATAAAATAATTAAAAGAATTATAGAATATATACCATTTCCATCAGGTAATATAAATGCACCATTGCAAGCTTTAATAATAGATTCTTGGTTTGATAATTATTTAGGAGTCACATCGTTAATAAGAATAAAAAATGGTAAATTACAATTAGGCAATAAAATTAAAATAATGAGTACTGGTAAAGTATATAAAGTGAAAAAAATGGGAATTTTTACTCCTAAAAAAAAAAATATTAATTTTTTAAATTGTGGTGAAGTTGGATGGTTATCTTGTTCTATTAAAAATATTAATGGATCACCAGTTGGTGATACAATTACTCTTGAATCTAAACCATCATTTAATTCTTTACCTGGTTTTAAAAAAGCAAAACCTATGGTATATACTAGTTTATTCCCAATTGATTCAAAAAATTATAAAAAATTTAAAACATCTCTAGAAAAATTAAGTTTAAATGATGCTTCATTATTTTATGAAAGTGAAAAATCTAATATTTTAGGTTTTGGTTTTAGATGTGGTTTTCTTGGGATGTTGCATATGGAAATTATTAAAGAAAGAATATTAAGAGAATATAATATTAGTATTATTAACACTTTACCTTCTGTAACTTATCAAATAATTAAAAATAATAAAGAAATTCAATATATAGATAATCCATCTAAAATTAATAATTTAAATTATATATATAAATTTCGTGAACCTATTGCAAAATGTAATATTTTATTACCAAAAAAATATCTTGGTAAAATAATTTCACTTTGTGAGTTTAAAAGAGGTGTGAAAAAAAATATATTTTACATAGAAAATCAAATAAAATTAACTTATGAAATTCCTATGTATTATGTTATTATAGATTTTTTTGATCAACTTAAATCTAATTCCTGTGGATACGCTTCTTTAGATTATAATTTTATTAAATTTAAAACATCTGATATAGTTAAAGTTGATATTTTAATTAATAATAAAAAAATTGATTCTTTATCTATTTTAATACATAGAAGTAATGCAATTGATTATGGACGTAAATTAGTTAATAAAATTAAAAATATAATACCTCGTCATCAATTTAATATACCTATTCAAATAGTTATAGGATCAAATGTAATTTTAAGATCTAATGTTAAACAATTAAGAAAAAATGTATTATCAAAATGTTATGGCGGTGATATAAGTCGTAAAAAAAAATTACTAAAAAAACAAAAAGAAGGTAAAAAAAAAATGAAATATTTAGGTAATGTCAATATTTCTAAAAATGTATTTATTAATATATTGAAAACAAATAAATAATAATTTATATATATTTAATATATTTTTATTTTTATATTAACTTAATATTTAATGATTATAAAATTATTTTTTTATAAATATTATATATTGGTTTAATAAATTAAAAATTTTGAATTAATATTTATTAGTATAATAAAAATTATATTTTTTATTTTTTAATCAATATTTTTAATTTATTAAACCAATATATAATATTTATATATTAATAAATTTGAGTTATTAATAATATATGAATTTTATAATACATAATTTACAAACAAAAATAGGATATTTTTTTAAAAAACAAAAATTTTTTTTACAAGCATTAACTCATAGAAGTGCTAGTAAAAAACATAATGAACGTTTAGAATTTTTAGGAGATTCTATATTAAATTATGTTATAACAAGTGCATTATATAAAAAATTTAAATTGATCAATGAAGGAGATATGAGTAGAATGCGTTCTACTTTAGTAAAAGAAAATACATTAGCAGAAATAGCAAAAGATTTTAATTTAGGTGAGTGTCTAAAATTAGGACCAGGAGAGATTAAAAATGGTGGATCACACAAAGAATCAGTTTTAGCTAATACTATTGAAGCTTTAATAGGTAGTATATTTTTAGATAGTAATATTAATACGTCAGAAAAAATAATTTTAAATTGGTTTAAAATAAATTTAAATAAAATAAGCCCAGGAAATAAACAAAAAGATTCAAAAACTAAATTACAAGAATACTTACAAAGTATACATTTACCATTACCTAATTATTTAATAGTAAAAATTAATTTTAAATATTCTTATCAAGAATTTATTATATATTGTAATATCATTGGTGTTATTCAACCAATATTAGGTCGTGGTTTTAGTCGAAAAAAAGCAGAACAAAATGCAGCAAAAAAAGCAATTAAAATATTAAATATTGAGAACTAATATATGAATTATTGCAGTTATGTTCCTATAATAGGAAGACCCAATGCAGGGAAATCTACTTTATTAAATTATTTAATAGGAAATAAAATTTCTATTACTTCTAAAAGAAAACAAACTACGAAAAAATTAATTTTTGGTATATATACAAATTTATTACATCAAGTTATTTATATAGATAACCCTGGTTTTAATAGTAAACAAAAAAAAAAATATTTTTTTAGTAAAAATTTAAATAAAAACTTTATAAGTAAAATAGATACTATTATTTTCGTTATTGAAGCAATGAAATGGAATACAATTGAAGATCGATTATTAAAAATAATAGATAATAAAAATTATAATATAATTATTGCAATAAATAAAATAGATAAAATTAATAATAAAAAATTAATTTTACCATTTATTAAATTAATTAATTTAAAAAATTTATTTTATGAAATAATCCCCATTTCTGCTAAAAAAGGAATTAATATTGATATTTTATCTAAAATAGTATGTAATTCTATTAAAAATAGAAATCATATTTTTCCAAAAAATTATATTACAAATCAATCTAAAAAATTTTATATATCTGAAATAATAAGAGAAAAAATTATCAGATTAATTGGAGATGAAATTCCTGATTTAGTATCTGTGTATATCGAAAAAATTATTAAAAATAAATATGGCGTTTATATTATATATTCTGTTATTTTAGTGAATAATATTAATCATAAAAAAATAATTATTGGAAATAATGGAAATAAATTAAAATTAATAGGTATGTTAGCAAAAAAAAATATAGAATTTATATTCAAAATTAATATTTTTCTTAATATTTTTGTAAAAATTAAATCTAAATATTAAATTAATAAATGAAAATAGATAATTTAAATTATTATTTAATTTATTAATCATTAATTTTATTAAAATTAAATTAATTTTTTAAAATTATATTTTTTTTTCATAAAATTATTATTTTAATTTTTAAAAATCAAAATTTAATTATTATTAAAATAATAGTATATATATACTAAAACTAAATAAAAATATTTAAAATATATTTTTAAAAATATATTATATATTTTAAATATAAACTAATATTTTTTATACCGAAGATCGGATTCGAACCGATATGCAATGAAGCGGTTAATTTTGAATTAACTGCGTTTTCCATTTTCGCCACTTCGGTAAATATTATATTTTAAATAAATGTATTTAAATAAATTAATTTTATTCAATTAATTTAATTTATCATATTTAAATAAAATATATTTAGATATTAAAAATAATATAAATATTGTTATATATATTTTTTTTTTTTTTTTATAAGTAAATTTTTTAATATTAAATAATTTTAAATATCATTTTGTATTTAACAATCATTAAAATTATTATTTTAATAATTAATATAATAATTTTAATAACAACAGTTATATACAATTTAAAAAATATAAAAAATTAACAAATTAAAATTATATATATTTATATTTAAAATATATTATATATTTTTTATTTAAATAATAAAATACTGATTTAAAAAAATTTATTTTATTTAAAAGTAAAAATAAAAAATTAATTAAAAAATTTAAAAACATAATAAATAATATAATAAATACTAATAACTAATAAATTTATAAATTAATTATATTATCAAAATTTAAACATAATAAACATTATTACGTTAACTGATATTGTTTCAATTAAAAAATTTTATTAATATATATAAATATGTTTCAAAAAATAAATAAAAATATTTTTTAAATTTTTAAATTAATTTATTATTAATAATAACTATATTCAAAATAAACAGAAATATAATCAATACTTGATTTAGATATTTTTTAATATATTATAAACATATATATATAATATATATTATATTAATAAATTTTATTTAAACTAAATAATTAAATATTATAAGAATTTAAATTTAAAATGAATTAAAATATTATAATATATAATTCAAATGAGATAAAATGTCAAACAAATTAAATTCTATTAAAGGTACTAGAGATTTTTTACCAGAAGATACTGTATTATGGCAAAAAATAGAAACAACAATTAAAAAAGTTTTTTTTATGTATGGTTATTCTGAAATACGTTTTCCTATTTTAGAAAAAACATCTTTATTTAATAAATCTATTGGTAATTCAACAGATTTAGTGAATAAAGAAATGTATTCATTTCAAGATAAAAATGGAAAATATATTACTTTAAGACCAGAAGGTACTTCTTGTTGTACAAGAGTATGTATCGAACATGGTCTTTTAAGAAAACATGAACAACGATTATGGTACATAGGATCTATGTTTAGATATGAAAAACCTCAACAGGGAAGGTATAGACAATTTTATCAAGCAGGGATAGAAATATACGGTCATAAAGGACCATATATTGATGTTGAAATTATTTTACTTATTAATCGTATTTGGAATTTACTTGGATTAAATAAATATTTACATTTGAATATTAATTCCATTGGATCTTGTAAATCACGTATGAAATATATTAATGATTTATATAAATTTTTAAATATTAATTTTAATTATTTGGATGAAGATTCTAAAAGAAAAATAAAAAAAAATAATATTTTTAGAATATTAGATAGTAAAAATGAAAAAATAAAATTTTTATTAAAAAATTCTCCTAAACTTATAAGTTATTTAGATAATGATTCTTATGTTCATTTTAAAAATTTATGTAATATTTTAGATAAAAATAATGTCAAATATAATATTAATACTACTTTAGTACGTGGATTAGACTATTATAACAAAACAGTATTTGAATGGACAACTGATTTTATAGGTTCTAAAAATACAGTTTGTGGAGGTGGTCGTTATGATTATTTAACTGAAAAATTAGGTGGTATAAATAAACCTGCAATAGGTTGTTCTATTGGTCTAGATAGAATTATGATTCTAATGAAAAAAAAAAATCCAAATTTTTTTAATATTCAATATATAGATCTTTATATTATTACATCATTTTTAAAAAATAAAAATAAAGCACTAATTATATCTGAAAATTTAAGAAATAAATTGCCTTATATTAGACTAATTACTGACTATTCTAATAGTAGTTTTAATAATCAGTTTAAAAAAGCTTTTAAATATCATTCAAATTTTGTTTTAATTTTAAAAAATAATAGTAAATTAGATAAAATATTATTAAAAAATTTAATTACAGGAAAAAAACAAAATTTATTTTATAAAGATATAATTATTTATTTAAAATTAAATATAAAAAATAAATTTTTATAAATAATATTTATTAATTTTTTAAAATGAGAAAAATATGATACCCATAATCACAATCATTGGTCATCAAAATGTAGGTAAATCAACTATTTTTAATAGATTAACTAAAACTAATAATGCATTGGTTCAAAATAAACCTGGTTTAACTCGTGATAGACAATATGGTTACTTTAAATGTAAAAATATTGAATGTGTATTAGTTGATACTGGTGGAATTAAAAATTCTAAAAATGAAATAGATTTAAAAATTTTAAAACAGTCATTTTTAGCTATTAAAGAATCAAATATTATTTTGTTTATTTTAGATGGTAACAAAGGAATTACAAATGAAGATATATATATCGCAAATAAATTAAGAAAAATAGAACAAATAAAAATTATTATTGTTAATAAAATAGATTGTTTTAATACTAATTTGTTTAAAAATGAATTTTATAAATTAGGTATGGGAGAAATTTTTTTTATTTCTGCTAAACATAATATTGGAATATATAAATTTATTAAAAAATTAAATTATTATATTAACTCTGTAGAAAAAATTAATTTTAATAAAAATAATATACAAATTATTAAAAATGGATTAATAAATAATCTATTTTATAAAAAAAAAAAAAAAACTGAAATTATTAAAATTTCAATAATTGGAAGACCTAATGTAGGTAAATCTACTTTTATTAATAAATTGATAAATAAAAATCGTTTACTGGTGCATAACCAACCTGGAACCACTAGAGATAGTATCTTAAATTCATTTATATATAAAAATATCAATTATATATTAATTGATACCGCTGGAATTAGAAAAAAAAATAATATTTTAAAAAAAGTAGAAATTATTTCTATAATTAAAACTTTCAATTCTATTAATAAATCTAATATATCATTATTAATGATAGATGCTTATGAAGGTATTCTAAAACAAGATATTACTTTGATTAATTTAATAATTAAAAAAGGTGTATCAATAATTATTATTGTTAATAAATGTGATAAAATTTCTTTAAAAGATAAAAAAAAAATAAAAGAAGAACTAAATAATAAAATAAATTTTTTTAAATTTATAAAAATTCATTTTATTTCTGCTATAAAAGGAAACGGTATTTTTAATATATTTACATCTATTAATCAAGTTTATAATAATTCTAAAATTAGATTTAATTCATCTTTGCTTACAAAAGTTATTAAACATGCTATAAATAAACATAAAATAAATATGTTTAAAAATCATTCAATAAAATTCAAATATGCTCATATTGGTGGACATCATCCGCTAAAAATAATAATACATGGTAATAATTTAAAATATATTAAAAAAGATTATAAAAAATATATTTTAAATTATTTTAGATCTTTTTTTAATTTAAATGGAGTTCCTGTAAATATTATTTATAAATTAAAAAAGTTAAAAAATTCATTAAAAAAAAAAGAAAAATATAAATAATAAATTTATTAAATAAATATATTTATAAAAATTAATTTTTTTTAGATCGAATTTCAGGGAATAATATAACATCTTTTATATTTTTTTGATTTGTTAAAATCATTATTAATCTATCTATACCTAAACCTAGTCCAGCTGTAGGCGGTAAACCATATTCAAGAGCAGTAATATAATCATAATCAAAAAATATATGTTTGTTATTTAATTTATTGTTATTTTTTAATTGTTCTTCAAATCTTATTTTTTGATCATCATAATCATTTAATTCAGAAAACCCATTTCCTATTTCGATACCATTAATAAAAAATTCAAACCTATCAGCTAAGAAATTATTATTATCATTTGCACGTGACATTGGTGAAACTTCTATAGGATAATCAGTAATAAAAGTAGGTTGTATTAAAAATTTTTCTGTTGTTTTTTCAAAAATTTTGGTAATTATTTTACCTAATTTCCATTTTTTATTTAATTTTATTCCTTTTTTATTTGCTAAATTTATAGCGAATTCAATATTTTCTAAATATTTTATTTTTATTTGAGGATTATAAAAATAGATAGATTCTTTCATAGTCATTTTTTTAAAAGGTTTTTTAAAAAAAATTTTATTATTTTTATATAAAATATAATTTCTATTATATATTGTTTTGATTAAATTACATAACATGTTTTCAATAAATAATATTAAATCTTTGTAATCAGCATAAGCTATATATAATTCCATCATAGTGAATTCAGGATTATGTATTGTAGAAATTCCTTCATTTCTAAAATTACGATTAAGTTCATATATTTTTTCTAAACCACCTATTATTAATTTTTTTAAATATAATTCTGGAGAAATTCTTAAATACATATTTTTTTTTAATTTATTATGATAAGTTATAAAAGGATTAGCAGAAGCACCTCCGGGCATTTGTTGTAACATAGGTGTTTCAACTTCAATAAAATTATTTTTATTCATAAATAATCTTATTTCTGATATTATTTTAGAACGCATTTTAAACGTTTCTCTTGATTTAATATTTGATATGAGATCAAGATAACGTTGTCTATATATAATTTCATTGTCAGATAATCCTTTAAATTTATCTGGTAACAGTCTAATTGATTTAGTTATTAATATAATATATTTACAATATACAGATAATTCTCCTGTTTTGGTTTTAAATACTTTTCCTTTGACACCTATTATATCACCAATATCTAAATTTTTGAAATAAATATTATATTGGTATTTAGAAATTTTATTTTTACAAATATATATTTGTATTTTTCCATCTAAATCTTGAATATTTAAAAAAGAAGCTTTACCCATTATTCTTTTAGAAATTATTCTTCCTGCTATTTTCACTTTAATGTTTAATTGTTTTAATTCTATCTTGTTGTTATTATTAAATTTATTGTATATTTCTTTTGAAAGGTAATTTCTACGAAAATTATTTGGAAATGCAATGCCTTTTTTACGTATATTTGAAATTTTTTTTTTACGTATTATAATTTCTTTATTTTGTAATAAAGATTTATAATAATTATTTTTAATATATAATTTACACATATAATTTATCATATACCTAATTTAATGCTTGCTTTAATAAATTTATCTAAATGACCATTCATTACTGATTTAATATTATTAATTTCTAAACCAGTGCGATTATCTTTGATAATAGAGTGATCAAAAATATAAGATCGAATTTGATTACTCCAGGTAATATTAGATTTGTTTTGTTCTATTATTTTTTTATTTTTATTTTTTTTAATTAATTTTAATTTATACAATTTAGATTTTAATTGTTTCATTGCTTGTTTTTTATTTTTATATTGAGATCTTTCATTTTGACATTGAGTTATAATATTAGTTGGTAAATGTGTAATTCTTACAGCAGACTCAGTACAGTTAACATGCTGACCTCCTGATCCAGATGAACGATATACATCAATACGTAAATCATATGAATTAATAATAATATTAGTATTTTTATTAATTTCTGGATAAACAAAAGAAGAGCTAAAAGTTGTATGTCTTTTATTTTTAGAATTAAATGGATTTTTTCTTATCATTCTATGAATACCACTTTCAGTTCTTAACCATCCATATGCATAATTACCTATTATTTTTAATGTTGCTGATTTTATTCCTATTTTTTCTCCTTTTGTTTTTTCTATTATTTCTGTTTTAAATTTATGCATTTCTGACCATTTTAAATACATTTTCATAATCATATTAGCCCAATCTTGTGATTCTATACCTCCTGATCCTGATTTAATATCTATATAACAGTTTAATATATCTTTTTTTTTAGTAAACATTTTTTTTAATTCAATATTATTAACTAATATATTTAAATTATCAATATCTTTTTTTATTTCAAAAAATATATATTTGTTTATTTCTTTTTGCATTAAATGTATAATAATTTTTATATCTTTTATATAATTAATTGCTTTCTTTATTGGTTTAATATCAGATTTTAATAAAAAAATATCTTTTTTAAAATTATTAATAATAATTTTATTATTAAATATTTTTGCATTTTCTAATTGTAGAATAATTTTTTTTAATTGTTTTTTTTTTTTGAAATATTTAAATTTATTAATTATTTTATCTATTTTTATAGAAATAATTTTTATTTTTTTTTTTAAGAAATTTATTTCAAACATTAATGATATCTCTTTTAAAAAAAATTTAATAATTTTTTATAGATATATATATATTATATTTATAATTTAAACTTTAATATAATTAAATATATATTTTTTAATTAATTACTTAAATAAATTTAATTATTTTAATAATTAATTAAATTAATTAATTTAATAAATTAAATTTTCAAAATATGAAAAATAAATTAAAATTTATTAATAAATTTTATTATTTATTCAATAAACTACCTTTAACATTTATTTCTATGGAAAAATGGGATATTATTCAAATTAGTGGTATAGATAGAATAAAATATATACAAAAAAAAGTTACATGTGATTTATTTTTTTTAAAAAAAAATAATTTTATTTTAGGATCTTATTGTAATGAAAAAGGAAAAACGATTAGTTTTTTTTATATTTTTAATTATCAAAAAAAAATATTTATTTTAGTTGAAAGTAGTATTATCAAATTATTAATTAAAGAGTTTAAAAAATATTCTATTTTTTCTAAAATATTGTTTAAAAAAAATTATCAATATTTATTATTTGGAGTTGTTGGGGTAAATTCTAAAAAAATTATTAATAAAATATTTGATATTAAAATAAAAAAACAAACATTATTTTTTAAAAAAAAAAGTATAATACTTTATTTTAACAAACCTAATGTAAGATTTTTAATTATTACTAATAATCAAACATATCTTAATATACTAAATAATTTTAAAAAAAAATTTAAATTTAATGATAGTAATCAATGGTTATTATTAGATATTCAATCAGGATACCCTATTATTGATTTAAATAATGTTAATAAATTTATTCCACATTTTTTAAATATCGATAAATTAAAAGGTATTAGTTATAAAAAAGGATGTTATCTTGGTCAAGAAATTATACATACTTTTAAATATAATAAAAAAATTAATAAACATTTATTTTGTTTTAAATGTATATTATTAAATCAACCTTTATCAGGTGATTTAATAGAAATAAAAAATAAAAATAATTGGTTAAAATTAGGTATAGTTTTAACATCCTGTTTGACAATAAATAATGTTATTATTATTCAATCAATAATTAAAAAAAATATTAGTTTTATAAGTACTTTTAAAATTAAAAATAATTATTTTAAGTTTATAAATTTATAAACATATTTATTATAATTTTTATTTTTTATTCATTTTTTTAATACTTAACCAAGTAGTTCCTAAACCAACTTTATATCTATTTAATTTATATAAATATCCTGATGTATTATTTATTTTATAAATAAAAATATTATTTGATTTTTGACCAGAAATTATAATAAATTTACCATTTTGATCAATTATTAAAGATCTAGGTTGAATTGCTGTTTTTATAAAACCTATATAATATATTATATTACCTTTTTTTGAAACTGAAAAAACACTAACAATATTTAAGTTTCTATCACAACAATACAACCATTTTCCATTAGGTGTAATATGTATATCTGAAGACCAAGCATAATATATATATTTATTATTAATAATATTAATTTTATTTAAAATAAATGGATTTTTTTTTTTTATATTTATATAAATTGTACTCACAGTACCACTTAATTCATTAATAACATATGCATATTTTTTATTTTTATTAAATGAAATATGACGAGGGCCATCATTATATTCAAAATAAATATTTTTGTTTTTTAAACACGATAATATTCCATTATTAGCAATATTAAAAATTTTAATCAAATGTTTTTTTAAACAAGGAATCCATATTTTATTATTAATAAAATCAAAATTAATAGAATGACAACCTGTTAATCCGTTAATTATTTGTTTTGGTTTTTCTATAATAAATTGTGAATTTATATTACTTAAAGATAAATTCCCTTTATCGTAAGATACGATATATAGATATTTACCGAAACTATCAATAAATAAAAATGTTGGACTTCCTGGTAATTTAGTTATACATATTTCTTTTAAAGATCCATTTTTATTAATTTTATAATTTATTATTCCACAATTATTTTTAATTCCAAGATAAAAATAATTTTTTAAAGGATGTAAAACAATAGTATTACCTTCGTATTTAGTATTTAATACTTGCAATAAATTTAAATGTCCGTTTGAATTTATTTTAAATACATGTATTTGACACATTTCGGGACTTGTGACATAAATAATTTTACTCATAATATATTTTTAGTATTTAATTAAAATTTAAATTTTTTAAATTAAATATTAAAATAAACATGATTTAATTCTATATAGATAAATTATACTATAATATTTATCATTTTTTTTAAAATTAAATTTTTTAAGTTTTTATTTATTTTCAATATACTCATATATATTTATATATACTTTAAATAAAATTATTAAATTAAACTATTTTTAAAAAAATTAATTATTATAAAAATAATACTTTTTGAAAAATAATAAAAATTATATTTAAGAGTTATGATTGTAATTAATATTTAAAAAATATAAATATTTTTAAATTTACTTATTTATTTTAATTTATTTATTTATATAAATTAAGTAAATTAAATATTTATTGGAGGTTATTTTGATAAATTCATCATTATTAATTTTAGAAGATGGAACTGAATTTAAAGGTTGTAGTATTGGAATAAAAGGCACTACTACAGGAGAAGTTGTTTTTAATACATCAATGACCGGATATCAAGAAATAATTACAGATCCCTCTTATTCAAATCAAATTATTACTTTTACATATCCACATATAGGAAACACTGGAATAAATAAATTAGATAATGAATCAAGTAAGATACATATCAGTGGTATAATTATTAAGGATATATCTTTTATTTCTAGTCACTTTAGAAGCAATTATACTCTTTCATATTATTTAAAAAAAAATAATATAGTTGGAATTGGTAATATTGATACACGTAGGTTAACTAGAATAATAAGAAACAAAGGAACACAACATGGATGCATAATATCAGATTATAATAATAAAAAATTATACAATATTAAGAAAAATAAAAAAAATTATTTTATAAATAAAAAAATAGATGTTGTTAAAAAAGTTAGTACTAATACTAAATATATATGGATTAAAAATAGTTATGTATTTAATTATCATTGTAAAAATAAATTAATTAATTTTATTTATCATATTGTTGTATATGATTATGGTATTAAACATAATATTTTGTGTATGTTAGTTGACAGAGGTTGTTTATTAACTGTTGTTCCATCAAAAACATCAGCTGAAGAAATAATAAAAATGAAACCAGATGGTGTTTTTTTATCTAATGGACCAGGAGATCCTTTATGTTGCTTTTATTCCATATCATATATTAATAAATTTATTAAAAATAATATACCTATATTTGGTATTTGTCTAGGTCATCAATTATTAGCATTATCACATGGCGCTAAAATAATAAAAATGAAATATGGACATCATGGTGGTAATCATCCAGTTAAAGATTTAAAAACTAATAAAATTATGATTACTACACAAAATCATGGGTTTACTGTAAATAACAATAACATTCCAAAGACTTTAAAAATAACTCATATTTCATTATTTGATAATACAATACAAGGATTACATAACAATATTAAACCTGTATTTAGTTTTCAAGGGCATCCAGAAGCAAGCCCTGGTCCACACGATTCGTCAAAGTTATTTGATTATTTTATAAAATTAATAAAAAATTATTATTTTAAAATATAAATTAGGATTTTAAAATGCCAAAAAGAAAAGATATAAAAAGTATTTTAATACTTGGATCTGGTCCTATTATTATTGGTCAAGCATGTGAATTTGATTATTCTGGAACTCAAGCATGTAGAGCTTTATTAGAAGAAGGGTATAGAATTATATTAGTAAACTCTAATCCTGCAACAATTATGACTGATCCAGAAATGGCACATTCTACTTATATTGAACCAGTTCAATGGGAAGTTGTACATAAAATAATTGAAAAAGAACGTCCTGATGCATTATTACCAACAATGGGCGGTCAAACTGCATTAAATTGTGCTTTAGATCTAGACAAAAGAAATATTCTTAAAAATTTTAATGTAGAAATAATTGGATCCAGTGCTGATGCAATAGATAAAGCTGAAAACAGAAATAAATTTATTAAATCTATGAAAAAAATTGGATTAAAAACAGCTAAATCAGGAATTGCTCATAATATAAAAGAAGCAATATTAATTTCTAAATTTGTAGGATTTCCATGTATAATAAGGCCTTCTTTTACAATGGGTGGTTCAGGTGGTGGTATCGCATATAATAAAACAGAATTTAAAAAGATTTGTAAAAATGGTTTTAATATATCACCTACTAATGAATTAATAATTGATGAATCATTAATTGGATGGAAAGAATATGAAATGGAAATTGTTCGTGATAAAAAAAATAATTGTATTATAGTTTGTTCTATCGAAAATATTGATCCTATGGGTATACATACTGGTGATTCTATAACTGTAGCTCCCGCCCAAACACTTACTGATAAAGAATATCAAAATATGAGAAATGCTTCAATATCAGTGTTAAAAGAAATTGGTGTTGAAAACGGGGGATCAAATGTACAATTTGCTATTAATCCTAAAACAGGACGTATGTTAATAATTGAAATGAATCCAAGAGTATCTAGGTCATCAGCATTAGCTTCTAAAGCTACTGGTTTTCCTATAGCTAAAATTTCTGCTAAATTATCAATAGGATATTATTTAGATGAATTAATTAATGATATTACAGGAAATCAAACACCAGCTTCATTTGAACCATCTATAGATTATGTAGTAACTAAAATACCAAGATTTAGTTTCGAAAAATTTTATGGTACAAATAATAGACTGACAACCCAAATGAAATCAGTAGGTGAAGTTATGGCTATAGGTAGAACACAAAAAGAATCATTGCAAAAAGCTATTAGAAGTTTAGAAATAGAATCACATGGATTTGATTCAAAAATTGATATTAAAAACAAAAATGCTATTAATATTATTAAACAAGAATTGAAAACAGCAGGAAGCGATCGTTTATGGTATATAGCAGACGCATTTCGCATTGGTATGTCAATAAAAAAAATTTTTAATTTAACTAATATTGATCCTTGGTTTTTATTTCAAATACAAGATATTATAAATACAGAAATTAAATTAAAAAAACATGGTTTATCAATTATAAATTATGATTATTTAAAGAAATTGAAATGTGATGGTTTTTCAGATTACAGAATATCAATGTTAATTGGAACATCAGAAAAATATATTAATCATTTACGTAAAAAATATAACTTACATCCTGTTTATAAAAGAGTTGATACTTGTGCTGCAGAATTTTCAAATAATACTGCATATATGTATTCTACTTATGATGAAGAATGTGAATCTAATCCAACTAGAAATAAAAAAAAAATTATTATCATAGGAAGCGGTCCAAATAGAATAGGTCAAGGTATTGAATTTGATTATTGTTGTGTTCACGCTGCATTAGCTTTACGTGAAGATGGTTACGAAATTATAATGATAAATTGCAATCCAGAAACTGTATCAACTGATTATGATATTTCAAATAGATTATATTTTGAACCAATTACTTTAGAAGATATAACAGAAATAGTACGTATTGAAAACCCTGAGGGTATTATTATCCAATATGGAGGTCAAACACCTATTAAATTATCTAAATCTTTACAAGAAAATGGAATTAAAATTATTGGTACTAGTATTAAATCAATAGAATCTTCAGAAGATAGATATCTTTTTAAAAAAATTATAAAAAAACTTAAATTAAAACAACCAGAAAATGCTACTGTAACTACAATAAGTTCAGCTATTAAAAAAGCTGACCATATAGGATATCCATTAGTAGTTAGACCTTCTTATGTTTTAGGTGGAAGAGCCATGGAAATCGTATATAATAAAAATGATCTTATAAATTATTTTGATAATGCTATTAGCGTTTCTCATAATGCTCCAGTATTGCTTGATAAGTTTTTAGATAATTCAATAGAAATTGATGTAGATATTATTTGTGATGGAAAACATGTTTTAGTTGGTGGAATAATGGAACATATAGAGCAAGCAGGTGTTCATTCTGGTGATTCAGCATGCTCTTTTCCTGCATATACAATTAATTCTAAAATACAGAATGTAATTAAAAGTTATATAATACAATTAGCATTAAAGTTAAAAGTAATTGGTTTAATGAATGCACAATTTGCAATTAAAAATAACGAAATTTTTTTAATAGAAGTCAATCTTAGAGCATCACGTACTATTCCTTTTATTTCTAAATCTATAGGAATTCCTTTAGCAAAAGTAGCCGCTCGTGTTATTACTGGCAAGTCTCTTTTACAACAATGTTTAATTAAAAACTTTATTCCTAAGTTTTTTTTTGTAAAAGAAGTTGTTTTACCATTTAATAAATTTAATAAAATAGATCCTATATTAGGTCCAGAAATGAAATCAACTGGTGAAGTTATGGGTATTGGTAAAACATTTTATGAGGCTTTTTATAAAGCAAATTTAGGAATTAATTCAAATATTAAAACAAATGGACGTGCTTTAATATCGGTTAAAAATAGTGATAAATTAAAAGTAATAAATTTAGTTGTTAAACTTATTAATCATGGATTTACTTTAGATGCAACAAAAGGCACTAAAGATATATTACAAAAATATGGAATTAATTCTAGATTAGTGAATAAAATTAATGAAAACTATCCAAATGTACAAGATAGAATTGAAAATAATGAATATAGTTATATTTTAAGTACAACTTCTGGAAGAAATTCTATTGATAATGATAAAATAATTAGAAGAACTGCTTTAAAACGTGAAATTCATTTTGATACTACTTTAAATGGTGGTTTTGCTACTGTCATGTGTCTTAATTCTAATTTTATCTTTAATGTTATGTCTTTACAAGAGTTAAATAATTAGATAATTTACAATAATCTGTAATACTTAAATTTTCAGCTCTTAAATTATAATTAATTCCTAATGATTCAAATTCTTTTAAATTAAAAATTTTAAATAAACTATTACATATCATTTTACGCCTATTGTTAAATGTCAATTTAGTTACAAAAAATAAATTTTTAATATTATTTACTTTTATTATAGGCTTATTATTTAAAATAAATCTTACAAAAACTGAATCAACTTTAGGTTTTGGTTTAAAATAAAAAGATGGAACTTTAAATATTTTAACAATTTTAAAAAAATATTGCATAATAACACTTAATCTACAATAATATTTATTGTCAGGTTTTGCTATAATTTTCTTAACTAATTCTTTTTGTAACATAAAATGCATATCTTGAATAATATCTATATATTTAATTAAATTTAAAACTAAAGTATTAGATATATTATATGGCAGATTGCCAAATATCCTTATAGGTTTACCAATTTTCTTTGATAACTTAAAAAAATTTATTTTCATAACATTATTATTTATTAATTTTAAATTTTTATTGCAATTTAAATTTTTTTTTAAAAATAAAACTAAATTTTTGTCAATTTCAATAGCAATTATATTTTTAACAATATCTAATATAGGCTTAGTTAAAGATCCAAAACCTGGACCTATTTCTATAAAATTCTGATTTTTTTTAGGATTGATAGAAGATATTATTAAATTAATAATGTATTCATTATTTAAAAAATTTTGTCCATATTTTTTAATTAATTTATGTTTTTTATAATAAATATTATTTATCATCTGAATTATTTTTAAAATTTTATATTAAAATGATTATTTTTTAATATTTTAAATTAATAAATTTTTTTAAAGAATTAATTTAAAATATTAAAAAAATAAATATTAAGATTTAGAATTAATCATATCAACTATAGTTCCTTCATAAATTTCTGATGCTGAACTAATAGATTCATATAAAGTAGGATGAGCATGCATTGTTAAAGAAATATCTTCTGAAGTGCATCCCATTTCTATTGCTAAACTAATTTCACCTAATAATTCTCCACCATTAGCTCCAATAATAGCTCCACCAATTAATCTATTGTTAGATTTATTAAAAATTAATTTAGTTAAACCTTCAGTACAATTACAAGCAATGGCTCTTCCAGATGCTGTCCATGGAAAAATAGATACTTTATAATTAATATTATTGATTTTTGCTTCTTTTTCTGTTAAACCAACCCAAGCTATTTCTGGATCTGTATATACTATAGATGGAATGATTTTAGTTTCAAAATAATATTTTTTACCAATAATTATTTCTGCAACTAATCGCCCTTGATAAGAACTTTTATGTGCTAACATAGGCTGACCTGTAATATCACCTATAGCATAAATATTAGAAATATTAGTTCTCATTTGTTGATCAACTGGTATAAATCCTTTATTATTTATATATAATCCAGCATTATGTGCATCTAAAAGATTACCATTTGGTAATCTACCCACTGCAATAACAATATTATCATAACGTAATTTATTTATTATTTTATTTTTTTCTAAATATTTTACATATATTCCATCTTTTTTAGGTATAACATTTTTTATTTCAGTATTAAGAATGATATTTATTTTAGATTTTAAAATTTTAGTAAAATATTTTATAATATCTTTATCAGCAGAAGGAATTATTTGATTAAATTTTTCAATTAAATCAATTTTAGATCCAAGAGCATGATAAATAGATGCAATTTCTAAACCAATAATTCCACCTCCTATAATTAACATATTTTTAGGAATACATTTTAATTCAAGAGCATTGGTAGAATTCCATATTCTATCATCTGAAGGTATATATGAAGGATACATTGGACTTGATCCGGCTGCTATAATAGCTTTTTCAAATTCTATATTTGTTGTAAATTCATTATTATTTACTAAAATATTATTAGATCCAATAAATTTTCCATAACCATTAATTATTTTAACCTTACGTATTTTAGCCATATATTTTAAATTTTTCGTAATTTTATTTATAATATTATTTTTCCAATTTCTTAATTCTTGTAAATTAATTTTAGGTTTATTAAATAAAATACCACTATTTTTAATAGATAATGAATCTTTAATTATTTTAGAAATATGTAACAAGGATTTTGAAGGTATACAACCAACATTAAGACATACACCTCCTAAATTTTTATTTTGTTCTAATAATACTGTATGTAAACCTAAATCTGCACATCTAAATGCTGATGTATAACCACCAGGTCCTGATCCTATTACCAGCACTTGAGTTTTAATTTTAATATTCATTTATATTCCTATATATAAAAAAATAATTTTTTTTAACATTATTTATTAAATATAATAATTGTTATTAAGAAAAATATATTTTATATTAAAGATATTTTAATATAATCTTTAATTCTATTAATAAAGTAAGCTCCATCTACTCCATTAATCACTCTATGATCATAAGATAATGATATTGGTAAAAATAATTTTGGTATAAATGTATTACCATTCCAAATTGGTTTGATAAAAGATTTTGATATTCCCAATATAGAAACTTCAGGTGCATTTATAATAGGTGTAAATGACATTCCTCCTATACCGCCTAAGCTAGATATAGTAAAAGAACCATTGTTTATTTCATATTTATTTAATTTTCCTTTTCTAGCTTTTTGTGAAATTTTATGAAGTGAGGACAAAATTTGTAAAATATTTTTTTTATTTGTATTACATATAACTGGAACTAAAATTCCATTTTCTGTATTTACAGCTATACCTATATTAATATATTTTTTAATAATTAAATTTTTACTATCTTCAGATAATGAACTGTTAAATTTTGGAATTTCTTCAAGAATATGTGATATAGCTTTTATTATAAATACTAATATAGTGAGATTATAATTTATATTATTTTTTTTTAATTCTAAATTTTTTTGTTTTCTGTAAATTTCTAATTCAGTTATATCTATTTCATCAAAATGAGTTACATGTGGAATACGTAACCAATTTCTATGTAAAACAGAACCTGATATTTTATTAATATTACTAATGTTTTGAATTTCTGTTTTGCCAAATTTATCAAAATTTAATTTAGGCCAAGGTAATAAAGATATTTTATTTAAATTATCAAAATTTTCTTTTTTTGTTTTGTTTTTAAATTTATTTTTAATATATAATTCAATATCTTCTTTTGTTATTCTGTTTTTAACACCACTTGGTACAATGTTTGTAATATTTATTTTATTTAATCTTACCAATCTTCTTACAGAAGGACTGGCATGATATTGCATTTCTTTATCAATTACTTGTTTATTTTTTATATTACATGAATTAATAATATTTAATTGAATATTTTCATATAAATCTATTATTTTAATTCCTGTTTTAATTTTATCATTAATATTGATATTTATATTTTTAATTATTCCTTCACAAGGTGATTTTATTAAAATTGAATTATTATTATTATTATTTTTTAATATTAATAATAATTGATCTTTATTTATTTTATTTCCAATTTTAACAAATATTTTATTTACTTTATAATTTTCTAAATTATGAAATGGAATTTCAATGGATTTAATATATTTATTTTTAATACTTAATTTATTATTTTTTATATTATTTTTATTATAATTTTTATCTTTTTTTTTTTTTTTTTTATTATCAAGTATTAAAATAGGACATCCAGTTTTTATTTTATCGCCTATTTTAATTTTTATATCTTTAACAAAACCAGCATATTTAGAAGGAATTTCAAGAGATGTTTTATCACCTTCTAAAGTTAGTAAAGATTGATTTTTTTTTATTTTATCACCTTTTTTTATTAAAATTTCTATAATTTCCATTTCATCTGTACCAATATCTGGTAATTTAATTTCAATTTCCATTTTTAAATATACCTATTTTATTACAAACGAGGGTTATTTTTTTCAGAATTAATTCCAAATTTTTTAATAGTTTTTAAAATTAAATCAGAATTAATATCTCTATTTTTATATAAAACATTAAGTGCTGCAATAACAATATATCTTTTGTCTATTTCAAAATGATTTCTTAAATTTTTTCTACTATCAGATAAACCAAAACCATCAGTACCAAGAACATGAAATTCTTTAGATGGAATAAATTTTCTTATTTGTTCAGCATATATTTTCATATAATCAGTAGATGCAACTATAGGTGCATTATTTAATATTTTGGTTAAAAAAGGTTTTTTAGGTTTTTTATTTGGATGTAACAGATTCCAACGATCGCAGTCTTGACCGTTTCTAGCTAATTCAGTAAAAGAAGTAACACTGTAAACATAAGTTTTTATATCAAATTCTACAGATAATATTTTTGCTGCTTTTATAATTTCCTTAAGAATAGAACCAGAACCCATAAGTTGAACTTTACATTTATTACCATTAAATGTTTTTAATTTATAAATACCTTTAATAATTCCTTTTTCTATATTATCAGGCATAGCAGGCATAAAATAATTTTCATTAGTTGTAGTAATATAATAATATATATTTTTAGGATTTTTTCCATACATTTTTATTAAGCCATCATGAACTATTACTGCCATTTCATAAGCATAAGCAGGATCATAAGAAACACAATTAGGTATTGTAAGAGAATGAATATGACTATGACCATCTTCATGTTGTAATCCTTCACCATTAAGAGTAGTTCTTCCTGATGTTGCTCCTATTAGAAATCCTCTTGCTTGTTGATCACCAGAGGCCCAAAATAGATCTCCGACTCTTTGAAAACCAAATATAGAATAATAAATATAGAAAGGAATAATAGGTAAATTATTAGTACTATAAGATGTAGCAGCTGCTAACCATGAAGATGCGGCACCAAGTTCGTTAATACCTTCTTGTAAAATTTGTCCTTTATTATATTCACGATAATAAGCAATTTGATCTTTATCTTGTGGGGTATAATTTTGTCCTTTTGAATTATAAATACCTATTTGTCTAAATAATCCTTCCATTCCAAAAGTTCTTGCTTCATCTGCTATAATAGGGACTATTTTATCTTTAATAAATTTATTTTTAAGTAAAATATTTAATATTCTAACAAAAGCAATAGTGGTAGATATATTTTTTTTTTGTTCATTAAAAAGAGAAGAAAAATCTTTTAAAGATGGTAAATTGATAGTTACAGTAGAATTTTTTAATCTTGAAGGGATATATCCATTAAGATATTTACGTCTTTCATGTAAATAATTATATTCATCAGAATTTTTTTCAAAACTAATATATTTAAGTGATTTAATATCTTGATCATTTATATTATTTAAATTTAATCTTTCTTTAAAATAATTAAGATCATCTATATTCATATTTTTAATTTGATGAGCTGTATTTATACTTTCACCACTTAAACCCATGCTGTAACCTTTAATAGTATGAAAAAGTATCACAACAGGTTTAAATTTAACACTTTTTGCTTTTTTAATAGCAGCATATATTTTTTTAATATCATGACCACCACGATTTAAATTAAATATTTCATTATCGCTCATATTTTTAACTAATTTTTTAGTTTCATTATATTTGCCAAAAAAATTTTTTCTTATGTAAGCACCATCTTTTGATTTTAATGTTTGATAGTCACCATCTAATGTTTCATTAACTAATTGTATTAACTTTTTAGAATTATCTTTTTTAAATAAATCATCCCATAAATCACCCCATATTACTTTTATTACTTCCCATCCAGAACCTTTAAATATATTTTCAAGTTCATTTATTATTTTACCATTACCAATTACTGGTCCATCAAGTCTTTGTAAATTACAATTAATTATAAAAATTAAATTATCTAATTTTTCACGATAAGCAATATTTATAGCTCCTTTAGATTCAGGTTCATCCATTTCTCCATCACCTATAAATGCATAAACTGTTTGTTTTTTAGTATTTTTTAAATTTCTATTATTTAAATATTTTAAAAATTTAGCTTGATAAATAGCATTTATAGGACCTAATCCCATTGATACAGTTGGAAATTGCCAAAATTCTGGTAATAATTTGGGATGAGGATAAGATGGTAAACCATTACCATTTACTTCTTGTCTAAAATTATTTAATTGTTGTTCTGTTAATCTTCCTTCTAAAAATGCTCTTGAATATATACCAGGAGATGTATGTCCTTGAAAATATATTATATCACCTTCAGTATTATAATTACTAGCTTTAAAAAAATGATTAAAACAGACTTCATATATATCCGCAATAGATTGAAATGATGCTATATGACCCCCAAGATCTATTTTTTTTTTAGATGCATTTAATACTATCATTACAGCATTCCATCTAACAAATGAACAAATTTTTTTTTCAATTTCTATATTTCCTGGATAAACAGGTTCATCTTTTAAAGAAATAGTATTTATATAATTTTTATTATTAAAATATATTTTTTCTTTGTAAATTTTTTTTAAAACCATATTAATTATAAATTTAGCTCGTTCAATGCCTTCTTCTTTAATAACAGAATCAATTGATTGTAACCATTCTTTTGTTTCAATAGGGTCTATATCAGATAATAAATCATTATCCATTTATATTTCCTTTTTAATGTTTAAAATTTTATACAATTTATTTATATTAATAAATATTCATTTTATTATATATATAATATATTATATAAAAATTTTATTTAATAAAAAAAATTAATTTTATTAAATTTTTTAAAAAAAATATTATTTTTTTAATTTAAAATAATTGGTTACAATATGAAACGAGCTGTAATTACAGGTTTAGGAATAATATCAAGTATTGGAAATAATAAAAATGAAATTTTAAATTCATTAATAAATGGTAAATCTGGTATTATTTTTTCGAAAAAATTTAAAAAATATGGTATGAAAAGTAATGTTTGTGGAAATATAAAATTAAATAAAAAAATAAAAATAGATAGAAAACTGTTTAGATTTATGAATAAATCATCCATATACTCTGTTATATCTATGATAGATGCAATTAAAGATGCTAATCTTAATACATCTATGATATCAAATGATCGAACTGGTATTATTGTTGGATCTGGAATTGGATTTTGTGATTATGAAAATCATTTATCATTTTCTTTTAATAAAAGAAAAATAAATCCATATATTTTAATAAAATCTATGCCGTCAATAATATCAGCATGCTTGGGTATATATTTTAAAATAAAAGGAATAAATTATTCAATTAGTTCTGCATGCTCTACATCTTCTAATTGTATTGGAAATGCTATGGAAATTATTAATCTAGGAAAACAAGATATTATATTTGCTGGTGGTGCAGATGAATTATGTTTAGAGGTTGCTGATAAATTCGATTCTATAAATTTATTATCAAAAAATTTTAATAACAAACCTAAACAATCTTCTTGTCCTTATGATATAAATCGTGATGGTTTTGTTATATCAGGAGGGTCTGGTATTATAGTAATAGAAGAATTAAATCATGCATTAAAAAGAGGTGCTAATATTTATTCTGAAATAATAGGTTACGGATCATCATCAGATGGTAAATATATGTTATATCCGTCTGGCGAAGGTTCTTTAAATTGCATGAAAAAAGCAATACAAAATATTAATTTTCCTATTGATTATATAAATACTCACGGTACTTCAACTATTATAGGTGATGTAGTAGAATTACTTTCGATTAAAAAAATTTTTTATTCTAAAATACCTTATATTTCTTCTACTAAATCTATGACAGGTCATTCTCTTGGAGCTTCAGGGGTTCATGAAATTATTTTTACAATTTTAATGTTAAAAAATAATTTTATCGCACCAAGTATCAATATATTTAAAATAGATCCAAAAATCATAAGTATGAATATAATTACTAAAACTAAATATTTGAAATTTAATACAGCAATGATTAACAATTTCGGATTTGGTGGTGTTAATGTATCAATTGTAATTAAAAAATATATTTAAATATTAATATAAAATAATATTGCATATATTTATATAAATTTATTATTTATAATAATATTTAAAGTATTAGATTAATAATATAATTTCTGCGGAAAAACTTACCGCAGAAAAATCAATTAAATAAATTTTTAAAAAATTTAAAAAATCAATATATTTATAATTAAATTAATAAAGTTTTACATTAGGTTTTAATTTTTTATTAATAAAATCACTAATTATTATTAGAATTGTTTTTATATAACCATATAAAGAAATTTGATATATCCTATATATAGATATATAAAATAATCGTGCAAGCTTACCTTTTATAAAAATATTTTTTTTAATTAAATTATTAATAAAAATCCCAAATGAATTAAATTTTGATAATGAAATAAAAGTACCACTATCTTGATATGTATATTTTATTAATGATTTATTATTAATAATCGATAAAATATTTTTATATAAAATTGAAGCCATTTGATTAGCTGCTTGAGCTCTTGGAGGTGAAATAACACCATTATTACATATACAATATGAACAATCACCTATAGCAAATATATAATCATCTATAGTTGTTTGAAGAGTTTGTTTAACTATTATTTGATTTATATTATTAGTTTTTAAGCCAGATATTTTTTTAATAAAATCTGGAGCTTTAATACCAGCAGTCCATATCATTATATCTGATTTAATATATTTCTTATCTTTTGTATATAATGCAAAAGGATCTACTTTGATAACCATAGTATTTGTTAAAATATTTATTCCTATATTTTTTAATTCTTTTGTTGCACCATCAGAGATTTTTTTATTAAATGATGGTAAAATATTTTTTCCAGCTTCTAATAATGTTATTTTTAGTAATTTATTACTAAATTTATTTGATTTATATTTTTTAAATTCATTAAATGTATTTAATATTTCAGATGAAAGCTCTACACCTGTGGCTCCTCCACCTATAATTGATATTTTTATTTTTTTTTTATTTTTATTATTGAAATAAAATTTATTAAAAATATTGATTATATCTTTGTTAATATTTTTAGCTTGATTAATATCATCAAGAAATTTACAATTTTCTTTTACACCTTTTATATTAAAATCATTAGATGTACTACCTACAGATATAACCAAAATATCATATAATATTTTTCTTTTTTTAGATATTAAAATACCATTATTATCAATAATTTCACCTAATAAAATATTTTTATTAATACGATCAATATCTATCATTGTTCCTACTTCAAATTTAAAATGATTATTTTTAGCATGATATAAATAATTTAAAGAATGAATATTTTCATCAATAGAACCTGATGCAACTTCATGTAACAGTGGTTTCCACAAATAATTAGGATTTTTATCAATTAAAGTAATACTTATTTGTTTATTTTTTTTAAATTTTTTCCCTAAATTTGTAGATAGTTTTAAACCCCCAATTCCTCCACCTATAATTACTATTTTTTTAATTTTTTTATTCAAAAAAAAACCTCTTTTTAAAAATTTATATAATTTATTTTAATTTTTTAAAATATATTTTATATTTGTTAAGATATTTTTAATATTTAAATTATTTTAAATTAAATTTATTGAAGTTATGCTTAGTAATATCTATTACCTTTTTAATTTTAGGAAATTTACTAATTATTTTTCTTTCTACTTCATTTTTAAAAGTATATTTAATCATTGAACATCCTTGACAGTTACCATAAAATTTAACTAATACGATCATATCAAATGTAATTTTAATTAATTTTAAATATCCTCCATGATTTATCAATTGTGGTTTAATAACTTCTTTTATAAATTTTTTTAATTTAATTAAAAAAGATTTATTTTTATTAATTTTATTATTTTTTAAATTTGGAATTTTTACAATTAATTTATAATTTAAATTTTTATAAATTAAATCTATTTTTGAATTTTTTAAATAATTAATTGATAAAAAATCTACATAGATAAAAAATTTTAAAAAATTAATTTTAATATCATTTTTTTTAATTTCTTTTTTTGTACAATATTCAAATATACATTGATGTTTGTTTTTTTTTTTAATAATAGTTATTTTTATATTTGTTTTTTCTTTTTTTAAAGATAACAAATTATATAAGTATTTTTTAGCAGAATATGTAATATTTATCATTTAAATTAATGTAATTAAATATTAAAAGTTATTAAATAATTTATAATTAAATATTAAATTATAAATTATTTATTATTTTATTTGCAATAATATATGTTTATATAAATAATATATGAATTTTTTTAAAAAAAGATTGATTATATTGTTTTTTAATATTTATAAATTTAATTATTAATAATTAAATATTTAAGTACAATATAATTTCATAATTAATTTAAATAAAAAAATTTATGTTATAATTATTAAAAAATTTTAATAATTATAAAAATTAATTATTTAATATATTTAAAATTAAATTTATTATTAAAATATAAATGGTAATTAAATTAATGAATATTAAAAAACAATATAATTTTGAAACTACAAAGTTGGATTTTAATAAATCAAAAATAAACAAACGTTTAATGGCTGCCGTTATAATTACTTTTATATTTATGATTATTGAAGCTATAGGAGGCTGGTTTGCAGGTTCTTTATCATTATTAACTGATGCGGGTCATATGCTTACAGATTCAACTTCTTTATTTATGTCATTATTAGCATCTTACTATTCCCTTAAAAAACCTAATAAAAAATATACTTTTGGTTATTTACGTTTAAATACTATAGCGGCTTTTATAAATTCTATATTAATGTTATTTATAACTCTTATAATTATAGTAGAAGCTACTAATAGATTTTTTCATCCAAAACCTATAGAAAGTTGTACAATGATAATAAGTTCAACTATAGGTATTATAGCAAATATAACGTCTTTTTTATTAATAAATAAAAGTGGATCAAATAATATTGCTATACGATATGCTGCAATACATGTTTTTGGTGATTTTATTGGATCTATATGTTCAGTTATAGTTGCATTAGTAATTTTTTATAAAAATTATTTATTTGTTGATCCTTTATTATCTATATTGGTATCTATTGTTGTAATAATAAGTGGATTTTCATTAATAAAAGAAAGTACATATGAATTACTTGAATGTTCACCTGATAATTTTGATGTTGATAAATTAAAAAACAAAATTAAATTTAATATTAAAGAGATTGATAATATTTATAATATGCATTTGTGGAAAATAGGTGAAAAAATAATATTAATATTTAATGTTACATTAATTATTAATTGTGATTCTATTTATGTTATTAATTGTATTAAAAAATATTTATTTGATAAATATCATATTAAATATACTACTATACAAATAGATTATTTTAATAACTTAAACAAATGTTAAATATATTAATATATTTAACATTTGTTTAAGTTAACCACTAAAATGGAATATCTTCATCAAAATCTATATTTGAATCATTGTTAATATCAATATCATTTATATTTTTATTTAAATTAATTGATTTATTTTTTAAAAATTCAGAATCTTTAAAATTTTTTTTAAAATCTAAGTCCAGTTTATTATTATTTTCATTATGGTCTTTATTTTTTTTATTTCCTAACATTTGCATTCTTCCATTCATATTGACTATTACTTCAGTGATATATTTATAATTTCCATTATTATCTTGCCATTTTCTTGTATGCAAAGAACCTTCAATATAAACTTGAGAACCTTTGTGTAAATATTCACCTGCAATATCTGCTATTTTACCAAAAAAAACAACACGATGCCATTCTGTTTTTTCTCTTTTTTCTCCATTGTTTTTATCTTTCCATATTTCAGAAGTTGCTATTGAAATATTAACCATTGTTGAACCATTGATCATGCTTTTTATTTCAGGATCATTTCCTAATTTACCAATTAAAATTACTTTATTAATACCTCTTGTAGACATTATAACATTCCTTTTTTAAGAAAAATTGCTATAAATTATAAATTAATTTATAATAATATATTATATATTTACTATTTTATTATATCAATTATATTTTTTTAAAAAATATTAAATTATTTTCTAATTTTTTGATAATAAATATTTTTTTTTAACCAAATTATTAATATAGATATATCTGATTGTTTAATACCAGAAATTCTTGAAGCCTGACCTATTGAATAAGGTTTATAATAATTTAATTTATAATATGATTCATTTGATAATCCTTTTATTTTTTTAAAATTAATATTTTTTGGAAAAATATAATTTTCATTTATTTTTTTTTTAATTATTTCTTTATTTTGACGATTTATATATCCTTTATATTTGGCTTGTATTTCAATTTGTTTTGATATTTGTAAATTTTTTGATAAAGGTGAAAAACAATTTAAACAACTAAGTATTTTATAGTTTATTTCTGGACGACGTAAAATTTCTTTACAATTATATTTACGTGATAATGGTTTTTTAAGAATTAAATTTAATTTTTTAGCATCTTGACTTAGAGGATTTATCCAAATATCTTTTATGCGTTGATTTTCTAAGATAATATCTTCTTTTTTTTTACAAAAAATTTTCCATCTTTTGTCGTCTATCATTCCAAATTTCCATCCTATTTCTGTTAAACGTAAATCAGCATTGTCTTCTCTTAAAATTAATCTATATTCTGACCTAGAAGTAAACATACGATAAGGTTCATTTGTTCCTAAAATACATAAATCATCTACTAATACACCTAAATATGATTCATTTCTATTAGGCACCCAACCATCTTTTTCGTTAACAAATCTTGCTGCATTTAAACCTGCTAAAATACCTTGAGCTGCTGCTTCTTCATAACCTGTGGTTCCGTTGATTTGTCCAGCAAAAAAAAGACCATTTATTAATTTACTTTCGAGTGTAAGTTTAAGATCTCTAGGATCTAAAAAACTATATTCTATTGCATAACCAGGTCTTGTTATTAAAGCATTTTCTAAACCATTAATTGAGTGTATTATTTTTAATTGTATATCTAATGAAAGACTTGTTGAAATACCATTTGGATAAATTTCATTACTTGTTAAACTTTCTGGTTCAAGAAAAATTTGATGACATTTATTATTTTTAAATCGTTCTACTTTTTCTTCGATAGATGGACAATACCTTGGACCTATTCCTTCAATAATTCCTTTATAAATAGGACTGTTTTTAATATTTTTAGTAATTATTTCATGAGTGTTTTTATTAGTATGTGTAATATAACAAGATGTTTGTTTAATCTTTTTTTTATTCACATTTATAAAAGAAAAAAAAGGAATTGGATTATCTCCAAATTGTATTTTCAATTTATCAAAATTAATACTTCTTGAATCAATTCTAGGGGGTGTTCCTGTTTTTAATCTATTTATTTTAAATGGTAAATTATTTAAATATTTTAACAAAGAAATAGAAGATTTATTTCCAATTCTACCTCCTTTTAATTTAGACATTCCTATATGGATTTTACCATTTAAAAATGTACCCAAAGTTAATATTATAGCTTTTGAATAAAATTTATATCCTATTTTTGTAATAATACCTATTATGTTATTATTTTTAATTATTAATTTTGTTACTGTTTGTTGAAATATCATAAGATTTTTTTGATTATTTATTTTTTTTATTATTTCTCTAGAATATATAATTCTATCTACTTGAACTCTTGTAGATCTTACAGCATGTCCTTTGCTTGAATTTAGAATTTTGAATTGAATACCTGATTTATCTGCTGCATTGGACATTACTCCACCCATTGCATCAATTTCTTTAACTAAATGCCCTTTACCTATGCCTCCAATTGATGGATTACAAGATAATTGACCTATGGTATCAATATTTTGTGTTATTAAAAGTGTTTTACATCCTATGCGTGCAGATGCCATAGATGCTTCTATTCCAGCATGACCTCCTCCGACAACAATTACTGCAAATGTATTATACTTATTCATTTTATTCCTTATTAAAATAATTTATTATTTTATTTTTAAAATTGATTATAAACCATTATTTATTTAAGATTATTTATCTTATTGACAATATTTTTTATAAAATAATTATAAATTATATTATATTTTATTAAATTTAAATATTTTTTTTTAAAAAAATATATTTTGTAGTAATTTGATTTATTATAAATAAATTTATTTTTAAAAAATTTAAAAAATTTAATTTTTAAAATAATATTAAAAATTTCTTGGTTTAAAAAAAATGAATAAAATTATAAGAAAATTACCTAATAATGAAAAAGTAGGAATTGCTTTTTCCGGAGGTCTTGATACAAGCGCAGCTCTTTTATGGATGTGCAAAAAAGGTACTAAAGTATATTCTTATACAGCAAATATAGGTCAACCTGATGAAAATGATTATAATGAAATTAAAAAAAAAGCAATATTATATGGTGCTAAAAAAGCAAGATTAATAGATTGTCGTAAATATTTAGTACATGAAGGTATCTCAGCTATACAATGTGGTGCTTTTCATAATATAACAGCTGGTTTACCTTATTTTAATACAACACCTCTTGGTAGATCAGTCACAGGTACTGTTTTGGTTTCTTATATGAAAGAAGACAATGTTAATATTTGGGGAGATGGAAGTACATATAAAGGAAATGATATAGAGCGTTTTTATCGTTATGGATTAATAACAAATAAAAAATTAAAAATATATAAACCTTGGTTAGATATTAATTTTATTAAAGATCTTGGTGGTAGAAAAGAAATGTCTTTATTTATGAAAACAAACGGTTTTAAATATAAAATGTCTTCAAAAAAAGCATATTCTACTGATTCTAATATTCTTGGGGCAACTCATGAAGCAAAAAAATTAGAAAATTTAGAATCTAATATAAAAATTATTAAACCAATTATGGGAGTACAATTTTGGAATAAAAAGATAAAAATAAAACCAGAAAAAGTAGTTTTAAGTTTTAAAAATGGTTTTCCAATAAAAATTAATGGATGTAAATTTAAAAATAAATTGGAATTATTTATCGAGGCGAATATAATTGGAGGAAGACATGGAATTGGAATGAGTGACCAAATAGAAAATCGAATTATAGAAGCTAAAAGTAGAGGAATTTATGAAGCTCCAGGTATGTCTCTTCTCTATATTGCATATGAACGTCTTTTAACAGGAATACATAATGAAGATACAATAAATATATATCGTAATTACGGACGTAAATTAGGATATTTTTTATATCAAGGTAAATGGTTTGATCCTCAGTCTATTATGATAAAAGATTTAATACAACGTTGGATTTCTAGTGAAATAACAGGTGAAATAACATTAGAATTACGTCGTGGTAATGACTATTCTATTTTAAAAACAAAATCTAAGAATCTTACTTATATTCCTGAAATTTTGACAATGGAAAATAAAAAATCATTTTTTACATCTGATGATAGAATAGGTCAACTTACAATTAAAAATTTAGATATTAATGATACTATTAATAAACTTAAAAATTATAAAGATAAAAATTTAATTTTATATAATAAAAAAAATTTATTACCTGCAATAAATAAAAATTAAAATATTATAATTTAAGATTATCATTTTTTTCAATAATTTTAATTAAATCTTTCATATCTTTTGGTATATCCGAAATATAAATCATTTTTTTAAATGTAATAGGATGATTTAATTCTATCAAATATGAATGCAAAGCTTGACGTTTAAATTGGTTTATTTTTTTAGTAAAAAAATTTGGAGTATTTTTAGGAAAATTAATAATTTTTCCATATAAAGAATCACCTACTAAAGGATGATTAATGCTTGACATATGTAATCTTATTTGATGCGTTCTTCCTGTTTCTAAACATAATTTAATATAAGTATTATATTTATATTTTTTAATAATACTATAATTAGTAATTGAATATCTACCTTTAAAATTATTTATTGACATTTTTATTCTTTTTTTTTTATTTCTTGATATATAAGATTTAATTGTACCTGAACAATTAATTTTTCCTAATGTTATTGCTTTATATTTTCTTATTATTTTTTTATTATTTAATTGTGATTTTAAATAATTAAAAGAAAATAAAGTTTTTGCAACAATTATTAATCCAGTGGTATTTTTATCAAGTCTGTTTATTATACCCGCTCTAGGTATATGAGATATATTAGGATAATAATTTATCAATTTATCTAATAATGTATTATGTAAATTATTCACTCCATGATGGATTACTAAATCATTTGGTTTATCGATTATAATTAAATAATTATCTTCATAAATGATTTTTAAATCTATTTTTTTTTTAAAAAAATCTTTTTTATTTGGTATTTTGATTTCTATATTTTGTAACTTTATAAATTTTTTTTTAGGATCTGTTATTTTTTTTTTATTAACTTTAATTAAACCATTAATAATAAGTTTTTTTATTTTTGATCTTGAATAAGAACTAATATATTCAGATAAAGCTAAATCTAACCTTTTTTTATTTTTTTTAAAATTTATTTTTTTAATAAAAATTTTTTTTGATATCATAAGTTTATTTATATTATAATTAATAATTTAAATTATATTTTTTATTTTTTTAAAAAATTAATTTAATTTTTTAAATAACTATTATTATATTAATTTATTTAAAAAAAACATATTGACTATATATCTAATATAGATAACATATATTATATATTTTAAAAAATTTAATTTGTAAATTAATTTACAATTTTTTAAAAATAAAATTTGACTTATTTATAAAATCAGTTTATAATCTTTATTAATATTATTTAATATAACATGTTCTTTTAAAATTTATTATATAAAATTAGTGGGCACACATTAAGTTTTTGTCAATAAAAAGTTAAATATTTAAAAAAAATTAAATTTAATAATTTAATTTTTTAAAATTTAAAAAATTTTTAATTTAAGAGTTTGATCATGGCTCAGATTGAACGCTGGCGGCAGGCCTAACACATGCAAGTCGAGCGGCATCGTAAAGAATTTTTTTTCTTTGACGGCAAGCGGCGAACGGGTGAGTAATATCTGGGAATCTACCCAAAGGAGGGGAATAACTACTGGAAACGGTAGCTAATACCGCATAATATCGTAAGATCAAAGAAGGGGATCATTTTTGACCTTTCGCCATTGGATGAGCCCAGACGAGATTAGCTAGTAGGTGGGGTAAAAGCCTACCTAGGCGACGATCTCTAGCTGGTCTTAGAGGACGATCAGCCACACTGGAACTGAGACACGGTCCAGACTCCTACGGGAGGCAGCAGTGGGGAATATTGCACAATGGGGGAAACCCTGATGCAGCCATGCCGCGTGTGTGAAGAAGGCCTTAGGGTTGTAAAGCACTTTTATCAGGAAAGAAAAAATTAATGTTAATACCATTAAAATAGACGTTACCTGAAGAAAAAGTACCGGCTAACTCCGTGCCAGCAGCCGCGGTAATACGGGGGGTGCAAGCGTTAATCGGAATTATTGGGCGTAAAGAGTACGTAGGCTGTTTATTAAGTCAGATGTGAAATCCTTGGGCTCAACCCAAGAACTGCATTTGAAACTATTAAACTAGAGTTTCTTAGAGGGGGGTAGAATTCCAGGTGTAGCGGTGAAATGCGTAGATATCTGGAGGAATACCAGTGGCGAAAGCGACCCCCTGGGAGAAAACTGACGCTCAGGTACGAAAGCGTGGGGAGCGAACAGGATTAGATACCCTGGTAGTCCATGCTGTAAACGATGTCGATTAGAAAGTTGTGGCATAAGCTATGACCTTCGAAGCTAACGCATTAAATCGACCGCCTGGGGAGTACGACCGCAAGGTTAAAACTCAAATGAATTGACGGGGGCCCGCACAAGCGGTGGAGCATGTGGTTTAATTCGATGCAACGCGAAAAACCTTACCTACTCTTGACATCCAAAGAATAAAATAGAGATATTTTAGTGCCTTTATTGGAACTTTGAGACAGGTGCTGCATGGCTGTCGTCAGCTCGTGTTGTGAAATGTTGGGTTAAGTCCCGCAACGAGCGCAACCCTCTTCCTTTATTACCAGCGATTAAAGTCGGGGACTTAAAGGATACTGCCGGTGATAAGCCGGAGGAAGGAGAGGATGACGTCAAGTCATCATGGCCCTTATGAGTAGGGCTACACACGTGCTACAATGACGTATACAAAGAGAAGCGATCTCGTAAGAGTTAGCAAATCTCAAAAAGTACGTCTCAGTTCGGATTAGAGTCTGCAACTCGACTCTATGAAGTAGGAATCGCTAGTAATCGTGGATCAGCACGCCACGGTGAATACGTTCCCGGGCCTTGTACACACCGCCCGTCACACCATGGAAGTGGGTTGCAAAAGAAGTGAGTGACCTAACCTTTTAGGATGGAGCTTACCACTTTGTGATTCATGACTGGGGTGAAGTCGTAACAAGGTAACCGTAGGGGAACCTGCGGTTGGATCACCTCCTTACAAAAATAAGACAAACTAATGATGTGCCTACTAATTTTATATAATAAATTATTAAAGAATCTTTTATTAATGTCTCCTTCGTCTAGTGGTTTAGGACACCGCCCTTTCACGGCGGCAACAGGGGTTCAAACCCCCTAGGGGACGTTAAATTAATTATAAAATAATAATTTTTTAATATATAATATTAATATTATTATATTAATAGATCTTTTAAATTTAGGTTTTTAAAAATTAATATATTTTAATTATATTAATAAATTTAGGGTTGTGAAGTTAAGTAATTAAGCGTATACGGTGAATGCCTTGGCAGTCAGAGACGATGAAGGACGTGCTAATCTGCGAAAAGCGTCGGTAAGTTGATATGAAACGTTATACCCGGCGATTTCCGAATGGGGAAACCCGATGTAATTATACTTACATCATCTTTAAGTAAATACATAGCTTAAAGAAGTAAACCAGGGAAACTGAAACATCTAAGTACCCTGAGGAAAATAAATCAAATGAGATTCCCTTAGTAGCGGCGAGCGAAAAGGGAATAGCCCAGAAATTTAAACAATAAATATATTAGGAAAACGGTTTTGGAAAACCCGGCAAAAAAGGTGATAGCCCTGTATCTTAAAATATATTTAATGTGTAATTTCAATGAGTAAGACGGGACACGTGATATCCTGTTTGAATATAGGGGGACCATCCTCTAAGGCTAAATACTACTGACTGACCGATAGTAAACTAGTACCGTGAGGGAAAGGTGAAAAGAACCCCGGTTAGGGGAGTGAAATAGAACCTGAAACCGTATACGTACAAGCAGTAGGAGCAGTTTTTAATCTGTGACTGCGTACCTTTTGTATAATGGGTCAGCGACTTATATTTTGTAGCAAGGTTAACTTAATAAGGAAGCCGTAGGGAAACCGAGTCATAATATGGCATTAAGTTTCAAGATATAGACCCGAAACCCGGTGATCTAGCCACGGACAGGTTGAAGGTTGGGTAAAACTCACTGGAGGACCGAACCGACTAATGTTGAAAAATTAGCGGATGATCTATGGCTAGGGGTGAAAGGCCAATCAAACCGGGAGATAGCTGGTTCTCCTCGAAAACTATTTAGGTAGTGCCTTATGAATTCATCTACAGGGGTAGAGCACTGTTCCGGATAGGGATCTGTAAAAGATTACCAAACCGATGCAAACTACGAATACTGTTGAATGCTATCATAGGAGACACACGGCGGGTGCTAACGTCCGTCGTGGAAAGGGAAACAACCCAGACCGCAAGCTAAGGTCCCGAAATTATAGTTAAGTGGTAAACGATGTGAGAAGGCTTAGACAGCCAGGATGTTGGCTTAGAAGCAGCAATCATTTAAAGAAAGCGTAATAGCTCACTGGTTTAGTCATCTTGCGCGGAAGATATAACGGGGCTAAAACTATATACCGAAGCTGCGGCAGCAAGTTTTTATTTTTGCTGGGTAGAGGAGCGTTCTGTAGGCCTGTAAAGGTTCTCTGTAAAGAGTTCTGGAGGTATCAGAAGTGCGAATGCTGACATAAGTAACGATAAAGCAGGTAAAAAACCTGCTCGCCGAAAGATCAAGGTTTCCTGTTCAACGTTAATCGAAGCAGGGTAAGTCGACCCCTAAGGCGAGGCTGAAAAGCGTAGTCGATGGAAAACAGGTTAATATTCCTGTACTAATTATATCTGCGAAGTGGGAACGAAGAAAGCTAGATTATCCGGGCGACGGTAGTTCCCGGTTTAAGCGTAAGAGTGGAAAAAATAGGAAAACCCTTTTTTCAATATAAACACTTAGGCGTGATGACTAACTATTCAATAGTGAAGTAATTAATGCTATGCTTCCAAGAAAAGCCTCTAAGCAATAAGATATGTTTAATCGTACCCCAAACCGACACAGGTGATCAGGTAGAGAATACTAAGGCGCTTGAGAGAACTCGGGTGAAGGAACTAGGCAAAATAGTGCCGTAACTTCGGGATAAGGCACACTGGTATTAAGTGTTAAAGAAATCTCTTTATAGCTGAAACCAGTCTAAGATATAAGCCGGCTGCAACTGTTTATTAAAAACACAGCACTGTGCAAACACGTAAGTGGAAGTATACAGTGTGAAGCCTGCCCGGTGCCGGAAGGTTAATTGATGATGTTATTGATTATTTCAAAAAGCTTCTGATAGAAGCCCCGGTAAACGGCGGCCGTAACTATAACGGTCCTAAGGTAGCGAAATTCCTTGTCGGGTAAGTTCCGACCCGCACGAACGGCATAATGATGGCCGGGCTGTCTCCACCCGAGACTCAGTGAAATTGAATTCGCTGTGAAGATGCAGTGTACCCGCGGCAAGACGGAAAGACCCCGTGAACCTTTACTATATCTTGACATTGAATGTTAAGTTTTAATGTGTAGAATAGGTGGGAGACATTGATATATAAGTGCTAGCTTATATGGAGTCAAAATTGAAATACCACCCTTTAATTTTTAATATTCTAACTTAGATCCGTAATCCGGATCAAAGACAGTGTCTGGTGGGAAGTTTGACTGGGGCGGTCTCCTCCTAAAGAGTAACGGAGGAGCACAAAGGTTAGCTAATCACGGTCGGAAATCGTGAAGTTAGTGCAAAGGCATAAGCTAGCTTAACTGCGAGAGTGACAATTCAAGCAGATGCGAAAGCAGGTCTTAGTGATCCGATGGTTCCGCATGGAAGGGCCATCGCTCAACGAATAAAAGGTACTCCGGGGATAACAGGCTAATACCGCCCAAGAGTTCATATCGACGGCGGTGTTTGGCACCTCGATGTCGGCTCATCACATCCTGGGGCTGAAGTAGGTCCCAAGGGTATGGCTGTTCGCCATTTAAAGTGGTACGCGAGCTGGGTTTAGAACGTCGTAAGACAGTTCGGTCCCTATCTGCCGTGGGCGTTGGAAGATTGAGAGGGGCTGTTCCTAGTACGAGAGGACCGGAATGGACGTACCTATTGTGTTCGGGTTGTCATGCCAATGGCATTGCCCGGTAGCTACGTACGGAAAAGATAACCGCTGAAAGCATATAAGCGGGAAACTTGCCTCAAGATTACTCTTCCCAGAGGGTGTATCCCTCCTAAAGGGTCGTTATAGACTATGACGTTGATAGGTCGAATGTGTAAGCATTGTGAAATGTTAAGCTAATCGATACTAATAACCCGTGAGGCTTAACTTCACAATACCTTATTTATTAAAAAGAATAATTATTAAAAAAATAAATTAAAATATATTAATTTTTTAAAAAATAAAATAAATTTTTTATTTGTCTGGTGGCAATAGCGCAATGGAACCACCTGAAACCATACCGAACTCAGAAGTGAAACGTTGTAGCGCCGATGGTAGTTTGAGGTTTCCTCATGCGAGAGTAGGTAACTACCAGACATTTATTTTTTAAAAATAAAAAAAATTTATTTTATTTTATTTTAAATTAAATAATAATTTAAAAATTCTTAATCATTAAGAATTTTTATTCCTACCTCTTTACTTACTAAATCATTTATTATAAATAAATTTTTTTTATTTTTAAAAAATTTAATTATATTTAAAGCAACTTTTTGACCTATGGTTTTAACTTTTGTTAAAGATTGAATATTCGCGTTAATAATATTTTTTAAATTTCTATAATAAGAAGATAAATAATAAGATTTTGATTCACCTACTTCATATATACTAATTGCATATAAAAAATTAGATAGTTTAATTGTTTTAGATTGTTTAATTTCATATATTATTTTTATAATTGTTTTTTTTTTCAAATCTGTTTTTGATTTTAATATATTTTCATTTAATCTAAATAAATCTGAAGGAATTTGTAATACATTGTTATTGATTAATTTATTAATGATATTTATATTAATCCCTTTTATATTCATTCCTTTACGAGATATAAAATTTTTCATGTACATTGTTTTTTGTGCATTACAAAAAATACCAGAAAAGCATTTTAAATTTTTTTTATATTCTAAAAGTTTACTATTACAAATAGGACATTTATAAGGAATAAATATTTTATTTGTAAAATATTTATTAGATTTTATAACTCTTATTATTTTAGGTATAACGTTACATGATCTTTTAATCAAAACTCTATCACCTATATTTATTTTAAGTCTGTAAATTTCACTTATATTATATAAGTTAGCTTTTTTAATAATTACTCCTGATATTTTAACTGGATTTAAAATTGCAATAGGATTTATAATACCAGTTCTTCCTATTTTAAATTTAATATCTATTATTTTTGTTTCTTTTTCTTTATCTGTTTCTTTATAAGCAATAGCCCATTTAGGATATTTAGACAATAATCCTAATTTTTTTTGTAATTTTCTTGAATTTACTTTAATAACAATACCATCTATATGAAAATTGAATTTATCTTTGAAAAGAAATATTCTTTTGATATAATGTAAAACATTATTAATGTTAATACATAACTTTTTAAAGTTAATAGGTATTTCAAATTTTTTTAAAAAATCTAATAATTTAAAATGACTTTTTGGTAATTTGTTACTTTGTGAAAAACCAATTCCATAACAATAAAACATTAAAAAATCAATATATTTATTATCAGATTTTATTGTTCTCAAAATTGCAGAAGCTGCATTTCTTGTATTTGAAAAAATATTTTTACCTTTATCAATTAATAATTTATTAATTTTAAATAAATTATTTTTCAAAATAAAAATTTCACCTCTAATTTCTATTTTCTTAGGAAAAAAAATTTTATTTTTAATTACATTAGGTATATGTTGTATTTTTTTTATGTTTTTAGTTATATTTTCACCTATTTTACCGTTACCTCTAGTAGATGCACAGTATATTTTTCCATTGATATACAATATATTTATAGCTACTCCATCTATTTTTGGTTCACAACAATACTCAATATTTTTATTATAATTTAATTGATTATATATTTTTCTATTAAATGATAAAAATTCAGATTCAGTGAATATATTTTTTAATGAAAGCATAGGTGTTTGATGTTGTATTTTTCTAAATTTATTATTAATATTTAAATTAATTTTAACACTTGGAGAAACATTTTTAATTAAATTAGGTTTTATTTCTTCTAAATAGTTTAATATTAAAATCATATTATCATATTCAAAATCACTTACTTTTGGTTTAGATTTTATATAATAAAAATATTCCCAATATCTTAATTTAATACTTATATTTTTTATATAGTAATTTATATTACTATTATTAATTAATATCATTATTATTTTTAATAAAATTAATAGTTATAAAAGTAATCACATTAAATAATAATTATTATAACTTAATATTAAATTAAATTTTTTAAAATTTAATGTTTATTAATATTTAATATATTAAATTTTTTAATATTTTTTTCTTTTAATTTTTTTAAATATATAAGATTATTTTTTGTTTTTAAAATTATATTTTTAGGAACTAATTTATAAAAATTAAAATTTTGAATTTTAAATAAAATAATTTTTATTTTTATATCTATTTTTTTAATTTTTGATTTTATATTATTTATTTCTTTTTGTGTATTTATTAATCCTTTAATTGGAAATAATATTTCTTCTTTTTCTATAAATTCTTTAAAAGAATAAGGTTCTTTATTTTTATTAATTAATAAAATTATATCTGTAAAATTACTAAAACTCTTTAAAATTGTAATATTTTTAATTATTATTTTTAAAAATAATTTAGATATATTTTTAATAATAATAAATATTTTTTCTGTGTTTTTAATTTTAAATTCATATTTAATTTTACGTATAGTAATTATTAATTTTTTAATTAAATTTACGTTTATTAATGATTTTTTATTAATTAATTTTTTATTATAAGATGGAAATTTTTCTATCATAATAGAATTAGAATTAATATTATAAATATTTTTAATACATTTCCATATATATTCAGTAATAAAAGGAATAATTGGATGCAACAAACATAATATTATTTTCAAAACTTTAATTAAAGTTTTTTTTGTTCTTATTAATTCATATTGTCTTTTAAAAATTAATAATTTTTTTACAAATTCTATATACCAATCACAAAACTGATTCCATGTAAATTCATATATAATTTCAGCAGCTAAATCAAATCTATAATTATTTAAATAAAAATTAAATTTTTTAACAGTGTTATTAAGTAATAATAAAATCCATTCATCAAATATAAATAATTTTATATTTTTAATATTTGAATTATAATCTATATTATTAACATTTAAAATAATAAATCTACTAGCATTCCATAATTTATTACAAAAATTTCTATAACCTGCTAATCTTTTAAAATCAAATTTAATATCACTACCATTTGAAGCAATAGATGTCATAGTAAATCTTAATGCATCAATTCCATAAGATTTTATTCCCAATGGAAATGTTTTTTTAGTTTGATAAATTATTTTTTTTGATAATTTAGGATTAATCATATTACTTATTCTTTTTTTAATCAAATTTTTAAGAGAAATACCATCTATTATATCAATAGGATCTATGACATTACCTTTTGATTTGGACATTTTATTACCTTTTTCATCTTTTATTAATCCTGTAATAAAAACTTTTTTGAAAGGTATTTTAGCTTTTCCGTTACTATCTTTAATAATATACATACTAAACATTATCATACGAGCTATCCAAAAAAAAATAATATCAAAACCACTAACAACTACATTAGTAGGATAAAATATATTTAATTTGTTTTTATCTTCTGGCCATCCAAGTGAAGCAAAAATCCATAAACATGAAGAAAACCATGTATCCATTACATCTTTGTCCTGATAAATATACAAATTCTTTTTTAATTTATATTTAATTCTAACATCATTTTCATTATAACCAACATATATATTTTTTTTAAAATCATACCAAGAAGGAATTCTATGTCCCCATAATAATTGACGAGAAATACACCAATCTTTAATATTTTTCATCCAATGAAAATACATATTTTGATATTTTTTTGGAATAAATTTAATACTACCCTTTTTTACTGCATTTATAGCTAATTTTGAAATATTTTTAGTACGAATATACCATTGTTTTGTTAATAAAGGTTCTATAATAACATTACTTTTATTACTATAAGGTAGTTTAGAATAATTTAATTTAAATTTAACTAAAATTTTAAGTTTATTTAAAATAAATAATATTTTTTTTCTTGCTATAAATCTATCCAATCCTATAAATTTAAATGGTATTTTTCTATATAATTTTTTAACAAAAATATTTTTTTTATAAAAAATTATAGCTTTTTTAAGAATTTTACATTCTTTATTAAAAATATTAATAATTGGCAATGAATTACGATAACCTACATCATAATCATTATAATCATGAGATGGAGTTATTTTAACACAACCTGTTCCTTTATTTATTTCTGTATAATAATCTCCTATTATAGGTATAATTTTATTAATAATTGGCACTAATACAAATTTACCTATTAAATTTTTATATCTTTTATCTTTTGGGTTGACAGATAAAGCCACATCTCCAAAAATAGTTTCTGGTCTTGTAGTATATACAACTAAATAATTAAAACCATCATAAGTACATTCATTTTTATATAAAAAATAACGAATATACCATGTTTTATTATAAGAATAATTATATTCTATTTCTAAATCTGATATAGCTGTTTTTAATTTTGAATCCCAATTTACTAATCTATTTCCTCTATAAATTAAATTATCATTATATAATTTTATAAAAACTTTTTTAACAGCATAAGACATCTTGTCATCCATTGTAAATCTTTCACTATTCCAATCTACAGAGCTTCCTAACCTTTTAATTTGATTTGTAATTTTATTACCATATTTTTTTTTCCATTTCCAAATTTTTTTTATAAAATATTTTCTATTATAATTTGTAATTCTTTTTCCTTCATCTAAATATATTTTTTTTTCTACTAAAATTTGTGTTGCTATACCTGCATGATCAGTACCTATTTGCCAAAGTGTATTTTTTCCTTTCATTCTATTATAACGTATCAGAATGTCCATTATTGTATGTTGAAATGCATGTCCAATATGTAAATATCCTGTTATATTAGGAGGAGGAAGTATAATACAATAACTTTTATTTAATTTATTGTTAGGTTTAAAATAACCATTTTTTTTCCATTCTTTATATAAATTTTTTTCTATTATTTCAAAATTATATTTTTTTTTCATTTTTATTTTGTTTATTAATTATCTAATTATTTTATTTTTAAAAAAATAGTTTTTCAACTAAATTATATGATTATATTAACATATATTAAAAAATATATTATTTATCTAAATTAGTTATTAACTTATTAAATAATACATTATTTATATAATATATGATATATTTAAATATCAAATTTTATTTTTAAAAAAAAATTTATATTGAGTAATAAATAATGCAAAATTTACATAAAAATAAAATATTTGTTATTAAAAAATGGTATATTATAGATGTTAAAAATCAAATACTTGGGCGTATTGCAACTAGATTATCAATTATTTTAAGTGGCAAAAATAAACCTGAATATACTCCTAATGTTGATAATGGTGACTATATAATAGTTATTAATGCAAAAAAAATTAAAGTAACAGGAAATAAATTTAATAATAAAATATACTATAAATATAGTGGATACATAGGTGGACTTAAAAAAACAATTTTTAAAGATCAAATATTAAAGAATCCGAGTTTTATAATTCACAATGCTGTAAAAGGTATGTTACCAAAAGGACCTTTAGGTCGTAAAATGTTAAAAAAACTAAGAATTTATAATAATAAACAACATAACCATCAATCTCAAAAACCTGAAATTTTATTAATTTAATAGGTAAAAATGATAAAAAAAATATATTATGCTACCGGTAGACGTAAAAGTTCTTCAGCAAGAGTATTTATTAAAAATGGCAAAGGAATTATTGTTGTTAACAAATGTAATCCTGAAAGCTATTTCAATTTAAAATCATCTATTAATGTTATTTATCAACCTTTAAATTTATTTAAAATTTTAAAAAAAATAGATTTATATATAACTGTCAAAGGTGGTGGAACAACAGGTCAATCAGAAGCAATACGACATGGTATTTCTAGAGCTTTAATAAAATATAATAATACATTTAAAAAAGAACTTCGTAAATCAGGATTTATAACTAGAGATTCTAGACGTGTTGAAAGAAAAAAATTTGGTTTACGTAAAGCTAGGTGCAAACCACAATTTTCTAAACGTTAATTTTTTAAAAAAATTTAAATATTTGAAATTTTTTTATATATTAATTAAATAATAATTAAAATATGAATTTAATTAAAATATATGCAATATGAATAACTTAAAAAAAGAAAATATTTTAAAATCAACTTTATATATTGTTCCCACTCCCATTGGGAATATAAAAGATATAACTATACGTGCTTTATTAATTTTAAAAAAAGTAGATATTATTGCATCAGAAGACACAAGAATTATTAGTAATTTACTTAATTTTTTTTTTATTAAAAATAGTATATTTTCTTTTAATAAATTTAATGAAATAAAAAAAACAAAACTTTTATTATCAAAATTAAAAGAAGGTAAAAGCATAGCACTTGTAAGTAATGCTGGCACACCAATTATTAATGATCCAGGTTATTTAATTGTAAAAAGTTGTTATAAATTAGGTTTTCGTGTAATACCATTACCAGGAGCTTGTGCAGCAATTACAGCATTATCAGGTTCTGGAATAAAATCAAAAAGATTTTGTTATGAAGGTTTTATACCATCTAAAAAAAAAAAATGCGTACATTTACTTAGATCTTTAAAAACAGAAAAAAGAACATTAATTTTTTATGAAACATCATTAAGAATAATTAAAACTCTTAAATATATGGAAAAATATTTTGGCTGTTTAAGATATATTGTAATAGCAAGAGAAATTACAAAATATTGGGAAACAATTTATGGTGGTACAATTATAAAAATTTTAAAATGGTTACAAAAAGATAAAATACGATATAAAGGTGAATTATCTATTATAGTTGAAGGATATAAAAAAAAAAAACAAGATATTAATGTTAATATTATTAATACTTTTAAATTTCTTTTAAAAGAATTAACATTTAAAAAATCCATTGAATTAACATCAAATATTTATTTAATTAAAAAAAATTTTTTATATAAAAAATTTTTAAAATATAATAAATTTATTAAATAAATTTTTAAATAATATTTATAATGATAAAAATATAAAAATATTATAAAATTTATTATAAGTTAAACAGACAGTCGCTTTTTATAAAATTTATTTAATAAATTAAAAAGAGGAAAGTCCGGGCTCCATAGGGCTTGGTGCCAGATAACTTCTGGGAGGTGCAAACCTACGACAAGTGCAACAGAAAAAAAACCGCCTTATTTAATAAGGTAAGGGTGAAACGGTTTGGTAAAAGCATACCGCACTATTAGTAATAGTAGTGGCAATGTAAACTCCACCTGGAGAAAAGCTAAATATGAGATTAATAATGTTGCCCGCATTTATTACTCGGGTAAGCTGCTTAGAACTATTTTGTGAAAAATAGTCTAGATTAATGACTGTCTAAAACAGAACCCGGCTTATAGTTTAACTATACCGGTCTTTAGTAAAGACCGGTAAATTAAAATTTAATATATTTAAATAAACATTAATGAATTAATTAATCAATTTAAAATTATTATATTTTAAAGTAAACAATTTTGTTAATTTATTATTAAATTTCACTTTAATAATTTTATTATTATCAACAATAATAATTTTTATTATTATTCCGTAACCAAAAGTATTATGTTTTACTTTTTTACCTATTTTAAAATTTTTATTATAATTTATATTTTTTTTAAAATTATAATTTAAGTTAATATTATTAATACATGAAATAGGAATTTCTTTTATAAATCTTGATGGTTTTCTTTTTTTTTCTTTACCATATATATTTCTTTTTTTTGCATATGTAATTGTTAATTTTTTTATTGTTCTAGTTATACCAACATATGCTAATCTACGTTCTTCTTCTAATTGTTCTATTGAATTAATTGATTTTTTATTAGGGAAAATACCTTCTTCCATACCAATAATAAATATTTGTTTAAATTCTAATCCTTTGGAAGAATGTATTGTCATTAATGTAACTGCTTCAGTTGTTTTATAATCTTTAAAATTAATAGTATCTAAAGTCGCATTAGAAATAAATTCTAAAATAGAATTTTTAGAGATTCCGTTAATATCATTATATTGTTTTGTAGCATTAATTAGTTCTGCTAAATTTTCTAATTTGGAATAATGTTTTTTATTTTTCTCTTTTTTGTACATTTTCCAAAGTCCAGAATTTTTAATTACTAAATCAGTTTGCATATGAATAGGTAAATGATTTATTTCTTTAGATAATTTGTTAATAAGATTTATAAAATTTAAAACTGATTTATTTATATTTTTTTTAAAAATATTTTTTTTAATTAAATAACAACTTGATTTCCAAAAATTAATTTTTAAAAACTTAGCAGTGTTTTTAATTATACTGATAGTTTTTTCTCCTATTCCTCTATTTGGAATATTTATAATTCTTTCATATGCAATATTATCATTACGATTTAAAATTAATCTTAAATAAGATAAAGTATTTTTTATTTCTGATCTTTCAAAAAATCTAATCCCTCCATAAATTAAATAAGGAATATTTATTTTAATTAAAGACTCTTCTAAGATTCTTGATTGTGAATTACTTCTATATAAGATAGCAAATTCTTTTAGTGAAATATTTTTATTTTTTGCTATTTTAATTTTATTAACTATAAAATTAGCTTCATCTATTTCATTAGAAGCAGAATATATATTAATAGGATCACCTAATTCACATTTTGTCCATAATGTTTTACCTAATCTAAAATTATTATTAGATATTAGAGAATTTGCAGCTTTTAATATATTATTTGTACATCTATAATTTTGTTCTAATCTTATTGTTTTAGTATTAGGATAATCTTCTAAAAATTTATGTATATTTTCTATTTTTGCCCCGCGCCAACCATAAATAGATTGATCATCATCACCAACAATAATTAAGTTACAATTTATATTTTTTAATATTTTAATCCAAAAATATTGAATTATATTTGTATCTTGAAACTCATCTACTAAAATATTTTTAAAACGATTATGATACTTATTTATTATATAAGGTTTTTTTATTAACATTTCATAAGATCTTATTAATAATTCAGAAAAATCTACTAAACCTTGTTTATCACATAATTTTTGATATTTTTTATAAATATTTTGTTTAATTTCTTTATAATAATTTTTATTATTATTTTTAATAATTGGTCTTTTACCTTTATCTTTATTATGATTTATATATAAAAGTAATTTATGAGGATTCCATATTTTTAAATCAAGTTTCATGGAAATAATTAAACGTTTAATTAATCTAATTTGATCTTCGTGATCCAATATTTGAAAATTTTTAGGCAAATTCGCATCTTTATAATTATTTCTTAAAATACGATTACTTAATCCATGAAATGTACCAATCCATATTTCTTTTTCTTTTTCACCTATTATTTTACTAAGTCTATATCTCATTTCTTCAGCAGCTTTATTTGTAAAAGTAACAGCCATTATTGAAGCAGGAGAACATTTATTAATTTTAATAAACCATAGAATTTTATTTACTATAACATTAGTTTTACCACTACCAGCGCCAGCAAGTACTAATAAATTACTATTTGATTCTGAAACAGCTTCCATTTGTTTTTTGTTTAATTTTGTAAATAAATGATCATTCATAGTAAAACCTTAAACATTTTTAATTTTTTAAAATTAAAATATATTATTAATTTAAAATTTTTTTTGCTTCTTTAATTACATTTTTTAAATTAAATTTAAATAAATTAAACAATTCTTTAGGAGAACCTGATTTACCGAAAGTTTTTATACCTATTATTTTACCATCTAATCCTGTATATTTATACCAAAAATCTGAAATACTAGCTTCAATTGCCATTCTTGATCTTATTTTTTTAGGAAGAACAAATTCTCTATAATTTTTTTCTTGTAAATCAAAAGTATCTGTAGATGGCATAGATACAACTCTAATTTTATAACCCTTATTTTTTAAATAATTATATGCATTGATTGCTAAACTAACTTCAGATCCTGTAGCTATAAGAATTAAATTAGGATCACATTTACAATCTTTAATTATATAACCACCACGTGATATATTTAAAATTTGATTTTTTTTTCTTTTTTGATTAATTAAATTTTGACGAGATAAGACAATGGCAGTGGGTCCTATTTTTTTTTCTATAGCAAATTTCCAAGAAAAAAAAGTTTCCAATTGATCACAAGGACGCCAAGTACTTAAATTTGGAATCATTCTTAAATGAGATAATTGTTCTATTGGTTGATGTGTTGGACCATCTTCTCCTAAGCCAATTGAATCATGTGTATAAATCATTATGTGATGACATTTCATTATAGCAGCCATTCTTATAGCATTTATAGCATAATCTGAAAATACTAAAAAAGTGGAAGTATATGGTATAAATCCTCCATATTTAAATATTCCATTAGCTATAGCAGTCATACCAAATTCTCTTACACCATAATGTATATAATTACCATTATGATGTTTAAATATTGATTTTGATTTTGACCATATTGTTAAATTACTATTAGATAAATCAGCTGAACCTCCAATTAATTCAGGAAGATATGGTCCAACTAATTCTAAAAATATATTAGATGATTTACGCCCTGATATTTTATTTGAAGATTGTTTAATATTTTCATTAATATTTTTAATATATTTTTTCCAATTTTTTGGTAAATATCCTGATATCCTTCTTATTAATTCTTTAGCAAGATCTGGAAATTGTTGTTTATAAATATTAAACATTTTATTCCATTTTGATTCATTTTTTTTACCTATTTTTTTAGAATCCCAGGCGCAATATATATTTTTTGGAATTATAAAAGGAGGATATTTCCAGTTAAGATTTATACGTGTATCATTTATTTCTTTTTTACTTAAAGGAGACCCATGAGATTCTGGGGTTCCAGCTTTTGATGGTGATCCAAATGCAATAATAGTATTACATATAATAATAGAAGGTTTATCTATAATATTTCTTGCTTCTTTAATAGCTAATTTAATAGAATTTCTATTATGACCATCAATATTTTTAATTACATGCCATCCATATGATTCAAAACGACAAGAAGTATCATCATTAAAATAATTTTCTATTTTTCCATCTATTGATATTCCATTATTATCATAAAATGCAATTAACTTACCTAATTTTAATGTTCCTGCTAAAGAACAAGCTTCATGGGATATTCCTTCCATTAAACAACCATCTCCCATAAATAAATAAGTATAATGATTAATAATTTTAAAATTTAATTTATTAAATTGATTAGATAATGTTCTTTCACCTATAGCTATACCAACTGCATTAGCTATACCTTGTCCTAAAGGACCAGTTGTTACTTCTATACCTTGTGTATTAAAACATTCTGGATGACCTGGTGTTTTAGAATTAATTCTACGAAAATTTTTAATATCTTTTATTGAAATATCATAACCAGTAAGATGTAATATACTATATAATAAAATAGATGCATGACCATTAGATAAAATAAAACGATCACGATTAATCCATTTAGGATTACATGGATTATGTTTAATATAATCACGCCATAACACTTCGGCAATATCTGACATACCCATAGGTGCTCCTGGATGTCCAGAATTAGCATTGCTTATGGCATCAATACTTAAAAATCTCAAAGCATTTACTAAATGTTTTATAGATACCATTAAATTCTCCAAATATAAATTTTTTTGTAATTTACTTATTTAAATATAAATGTAATTTTTAAATATTTTAAAAATTTATATTTAAAATATTAAAGCTATAAAAAATATAAAAATACATAATATTTTTTCTTTATATTTATTTTTACCTAAAATAGGTATTATAATTCTTTTTTTAAATGGCCAAAATATAGGAACACCTAATGGAGTTATTATATCGGAAATAATATGACTTATATAACCAAGCATCATAGCTTGAAATGCGTCAACAGGAATAACTTTTTTTAAAAAAAAATTTATTTTAAAAAAAAATATAAAAGATATTACTATAAATAAACTATGTGTAAAACCACGATGACCTAATATTTTATTTAATGGTAAAGATAACCATTTTATTCTTTTACCAATAAAAGATTTAGGATGATCTATATCTGGAAGTAAACATGTTAATAATATTCCTGGGAATATATGCCACCAATCTCCATTTCCTAATATATTTGTAATATAAATTTTTTTTGCTAAAATACCCATAGATAATGAAAATATTATATGTCCATTATATTGCATAAATAATTAAAAATGTGTTTAGTAATAAACTATTTATTTTTAAAATTAAAACGTTTATTAAATTTATCAATTCTTCCACCAATATTTATTTTACGTTGTTTTCCTGTAAAATACGGATGACAAAAACTACAGATATCTATATTAATTTTCTTTTTATTAATTGTAGAAAAAAAATTTATTATAGCACCACAAGAACATAATGCAGTTAGATTTGTATAATATGGATGTATATTTTTCTTCATTATGTATCTCCAATTATAAATGAAAAAAATTTTTTAAATTTATATATAAACAATTTTATTAAATATATAAATTAATAATTTAAATAAATTTATTGCTTTATTTATATAAAAAATATAATATCATGTATTATAAAAAAATAATATTTTAAAAAATTCTAATTTTTATAAATATTAAATATTTATATATTTTAAAAAAAATAATAAAATTTTTAAAAAATATTCTTATAAATTTATTTATTTTTTTAAGGATTTTATAATGACAACTATTTTAAGTGTAAGACGAAATAAAAGTGTTGTAATGGGTGGAGATGGTCAAGCTACTATAGGTAATACTGTAATGAAAAGAAATGTTAAAAAAGTAAGAAGATTATATAATAAAAACGTTATAGCAGGCTTTGCAGGAGGTACATCTGACGCTTTTACATTATTTGAACTTTTTGAAAGAAAATTAGATTCTTATCAAGGACAAATATTAAAATCTGCTGTTGAATTAGCTAAAGATTGGAGAAATGATCGTTTATTAAGACGTTTAGAAGCATTATTAGCTGTAGCAGATGAAAAAACATCTATTATTATTAGTGGTAATGGAGATGTTATTCAACCTGAAAATGATATTATCGCAATAGGTTCAGGTGGAAATTATGCACAATCTGCAGCAATAGCATTATTAAAAAATACTAATCTTAGTGCAATTGAAATAGTTAATAAATCATTAAAAATAGCTAGCAATATTTGTATATATACTAATAATTTTTACACTATCGAAGAATTAAAATATAAAAAAAAAGACTAAGGATTATAACATGTCTAAAATGACACCAATGGAAATAGTAAAAGAATTAGATTGTTACATTATTGGTCAAAAAAAAGCAAAAAGAGCGGTTGCAATAGCATTAAGAAATCGTTGGAGAAGAATGAAAGTAGAAAAAAAATTAAGAAATGAAATCACACCAAAAAATATATTAATGATAGGTCCAACAGGTGTAGGTAAAACTGAAATATCAAAAAGATTAGCTACATTATCTAATGCTCCTTTTATTAAAGTTGAAGCCACTAAGTTTACCGAAGTAGGATATGTTGGTAAAGAAGTAGATTCAATAATTAGAGATTTAACTGATAAATCTTTTAAAATGATTAAAAATAAATATATTAAAAAAAATAAATTACATGCAAAATTACTTGCAGAGGATCGTATTTTAGATATAATTATACCTTGTCCTGTAAATTTTAATAAAACAAAAGAAAATAATGAAAATTATAATAATACTAGAATAAAATTTAGAAAAAATTTACGTGAAGGTAAATTCAATGACAAAGAAATAGAAATTAATCTATCTTCATCTGTAGGTTTAGAAATAATGTCACCACCAGGAATGGAAGAAATGACAAATCAATTACAGTTAATGTTTAAAAATATTTCTGGAAATAAAAAAAAAATAAGAAAAATAAAAATAAAAGAAGCTTTAATATTATTAACAGAAGAAGAATCTAATAAACTTTTAAATCCTGAAGATATTAAAGAAAAATCAATTAAATATGTAGAACAAAATGGTATTGTATTTATTGACGAAATAGACAAAATTTGCAAGATTGGTGAATCTTATGGACCAGATATATCTAGAGAAGGAGTGCAAAGAGATTTGTTGCCTTTACTTGAAGGTTGTACAGTATCTACAAAACACGGAATGGTTAAAACAGATTATATTTTATTTATTGCATCAGGTGCATTTCAAATTTCAAGTCCTTCAGATCTTATACCTGAATTACAAGGAAGACTGCCAATTAAAGTAGAGTTAGATATGTTATCCTCTAATGATTTTGAAAGAATTTTAACAGAACCAAATTCATCTATTACTAATCAATATATATCATTAATGAAAACAGATGGAATTAATATTAATTTTACTAAAGACGGAATAAAATGTATAGCCGAATATGCATGGAAAATTAATGAAAATACAGAAAATATAGGTGCAAGACGTCTTCATTCTGTCATAGAAACTTTAATGGAAGATATATCTTTTAATTTAATTAAGTATCAAGGTAAAAATATTAAAATAAATAAATTATATGTAATTAATAATTTAAATAAATTAACTTTAAAAGAAGATTTAAGTAAATTTATAATTTAATTATAATTTAAATATAAATTTTTTATTTAAATTATAAATAAATTATAAATTTACTTAAAATAAATTTTTTTTTAAAAATATTTATAATATATATAAATTATAAATATATATTTATAATTAAGTTTTATAAATTTAAAATATAATACAAGAGATAAATTTCATGAATACATGGGTAAAAGGTAATATAATTAATATCAAACATTGGACACAAGATATTTTTACTTTAATTTTACATGCACCTGTTAATTTTTTTATAGCTGGTCAATTTACAAAAATAAGATTGACTATTAATCATAAAAAAATACATAGATCTTATTCTTATGTAAATTCACCTAAATCTAATAATTTAGAATTTTATTTAGTTTCTATTAAAACAGGACAATTGAGTAAATATTTAAATATCTTAAAAAAAGGAGATGAGATTTATATTCGTAAAAAATCTTTAGGGTCTTTTATAATAAATAACGTTAAGTCATGTAAAAATTTATGGTTGATATCAACAGGTACAGCGATAGGTCCGTATTTATCAATATTAAATCAAAAAGAAAACATACATAAGTTCAAAAAAATTATTTTAGTACATTCAGTACGTTTAAATAAAGAATTTAGTTATGAAAATAAAATTAAAATTCTTAAAGATAAATATAAAAATAAATTATTAGTTCAAAAAATTGTAAGTAGAGAAAAAATATATGGATCGATATCAGGAAGAATTCCTTTATTAATATATAACGGATTATTAGAATATTCAGTTAATTTAAATATAAATTCTAAAGATAGTCATGTAATGTTATGTGGAAATCCAAATATGATTAAAGATGCTATACAAATATTAGAAAATTTTAAAGATATGAAAAAAAACTTATTTAAAAATAATGGAAATATAACATCAGAAAATTATTGGTAGTTTATAAAATTAAATTTATTTTAAACTTAAATTCTTTTATTTATTGTTTACAATACTTCAAGGCATAAAATGAGATATCCTTTAATTGTTGGAAATTGGAAACTTAATGGTACTAAATATATAGTTAATGAAATGATAAGTGTTTTAAACTATAATTTAAAAAAAATTAAAAAAAAATGCAATGTAGTAATTACTCCCCCTTATGTATATATTTATATTGCACAAAAAAAAATATATAAATCAAATATTATTATAGGTTCTCAAGATGTGGACATTCATTTATTTGGTTCTTTTACTGGTGAAACATCAGCTAAAATGTTAAAAGATATAGGTGTTAAATATACTATTATAGGACATTCAGAAAGACGTATAAATCATAATGAAAATGATGAAATTATAATTAAAAAAATATCATTATTAAAAAAAGAATCAATTATACCTATAGTATGTATAGGTGAAAATTTAGAAGATAAAAAAAATGGAAAAACAAAAAAAATATGTATTAATTTAATTGATAAAATAGTAAAAAAATTAGGTATTGAATCATTATATAATACTGTTATTGCATATGAACCTTTATGGGCTATAGGAAATAATCAATCAGCAAAACCTAATTATGTGCAAGAAATTAGTAAATATATTAGAGATCATATATCTAAATATGATTTAGAAATATCTAAAAAAATTATTATTCAATATGGAGGCTCAGTTAATCATATAAATGCTTCTTCATATCTTCAAAAACCTGATATTGATGGTTTAATTATAGGAAACACTTCATTAAATCCAAATTATTTTACAGAAATAGTAAAATCTGCTATAAAAGAAAAATTTTTAATAAAATAAATATTTAATATTAATATTTATACTAAATATAAATATTAAATATTTAACCCCATTGAAGCAATAACTAAAGATACCATATATATTTTATGTTATTATTAATTAATATTAATAATAAAATGACATAAATTTTAAAATTTAGGTAATTAAAATGAAAATACGTCCATTAAATGATAAAGTAATTATAGAACGAAAAGAAGTTGAATCAAAATCATCTGGTGGTATTGTTTTAACAGGTTCTGCTGCAGAAAAATCTACTCATGGTAAAGTTTTAGCTATAGGAAAAGGTCGTGTTTTAGATAATGGTAAAATAAAATCTATGGATGTTAAAGTAGGTAATATTGTCATTTTTAATGATGGTTATGGTGTAAAAGTTGAAAAAATAAATAATAAAGAAGTTTTAATAATGTCTGAAAGTGATATTTTAGCAATTATTGAAAATTAATGTTAATTAATACATATTAATTAAATATATTTAAAGGAAATTACAAATGTCAGCTAAAGATGTAAAATTTGGCAATGATGCTCGTTCTAAAATGCTTAAAGGTGTTAATATTTTAGCAGATGCAGTAAAAGTAACATTAGGTCCCAAAGGTAGAAATGTTGTTTTAGATAAATCTTTTGGATCTCCATCAATAACAAAAGATGGTGTTTCTGTCGCTCGTGAAATTGAATTAGAAGATAAATTTGAAAATATGGGTGCTCAAATGGTAAAAGAAGTGGCGTCTAAAGCTAATGATTCTGCTGGTGATGGTACTACAACTGCTACTGTTTTGGCTCAATCTATAGTTAGTGAAGGAATGAAAGCTGTAGCTGCTGGAATGAATCCTATGGATTTAAAACGTGGTATAGATAAAGCAGTAATTGCTGCTGTAAAAGAATTAAAAAAATTATCAGTTCCTTGTTCTGATTCTAAATCTATTGCACAAGTAGGTACTATATCTGCAAATTCAGATGAAACAGTAGGTTCATTAATTGCAGAAGCAGTTTCAAAAGTAGGAAAAGAAGGTGTGATTACAGTAGAAGAAGGTTCAGGATTACAAGATGAGTTAGATGTTGTAGAAGGAATGCAATTTGATCGTGGTTATTTATCTCCTTATTTTATAAATAAACCAGAAACTGGAATTGTTGAATTAGAAAACCCTTATATTTTACTTTCAGATAAAAAAATATCAAATATAAGAGAAATGTTACCTTTATTAGAAGCTATAGCTAAATCAGGAAAACCTTTGATGATAATATCAGAAGATGTTGAAGGTGAAGCACTAGCTACATTAGTGGTAAATAATATGAGAGGTATAGTAAAAGTATCAGCTGTTAAAGCTCCCGGTTTTGGTGATAGAAGAAAGTCTATGCTACAAGATATAGCAATTCTTACATCTGGTACTGTTATTTCAGAAGAAATTGGACTAGAATTAGAAAAAGCAACTATCGAAGATATGGGACAAGCTAAAAGAATAATTATCACTAAAGATACTACCACTATTATAGATGGATCAGGTGATAAATTAATGATTAATAAAAGAGTATCTCAAATTAATAAACAACGTGAAGAAGCTACTTCTGATTATGATCGTGAGAAATTACAAGAACGTATAGCTAAATTAGCAGGAGGTGTTGCTGTTATTAAAGTCGGTGCTGCAACTGAAGTAGAAATGAAAGAAAAAAAATCTAGAGTAGAAGATGCTCTTAATGCTACAAGAGCGGCTGTAGAAGAAGGTGTTGTTGCTGGTGGTGGTGTTGCATTAATTAGAGTAGCTAATATAATATCAAATTTAATTGGTGATAATGAAGACCAAAATGTAGGAATTAAAGTTGCGTGTAAATCAATGGAATCACCTTTACGTCAAATTGTTGCTAATGCAGGTGAAGAACCATCTGTTATTGCTAATAAAGTAAAAGATGGAAAAGGAAATACTGGATATAATGCTTCAACAGAAAAGTATGGAAATATGATTGAAATGGGTATTTTAGATCCAACCAAAGTAACTAGATCAGCTTTACAATATGCTGCATCAATAGCAGGTCTTATGATTACTACTGAATGTATGGTTACAGATTTACCTAAAGAAGATAAAATAGATACAAATAGTTCTGGAATGAATAGCGGAATGGGCGGAATGAACGGAATGATGTAAGAATAAATAATAAAATTAAACTAATCTAAATTTTCCAAACCTCATACAAATGTATGGGTTTGGAAAATTTATAAATTTTTATTTAATGATAATTTAATCCAATTTTCTAAAATTATAACAGCTGAAATGGAATTTACTTTTTTTAAAGATTTATAACCAAATCTATTAAATAATATTTCACGTGCTTCTATGCTAGTCAGTCTTTCATCTTGCATTTTTATTTTATAACCAAATTTAATATTAATTTTATTAGCAAAATTACGTGCAAGTGTTGTTATAATTTGTTCACTACCATCCATATTTAAAGGTAATCCTACTATTATTAAATATGGTTTCCATTCTTTTAAAATCTTACCTATATTTATCCATAAATTTTTATTTTTAATTTCCTTAAGAGGTCTTGCTTTGCAAGTTATAAATTGACCTATAGCTACGCCAATATTTTTAGTTCCAAAATCAAATGATATGATATTTTTTGATTTACAAATAATTAATCTCCTTAATTGAAAATAAATATACTATAAAATTAAATAAGTGTAATATTTATTATATAATAAATATTACACTTATTTAATTTTATAGTATATTTATTTTCAATTAAGGAGATTAATTATTTGATTCACTATGAAATAGTACTTATTTTTAATCCTAATAAAATAGAAAAAATTATTAATATTGTTAAACAATTTACTGATTATATTAAAAAACATAAGGGTTTAATACATAGAAAAGAATATTGGGGATGTCGTAATTTATCTTATAATATTAATAAAGAAATAAAAGCTTACTATTTCTTAATAAATATTGAAATTTATTTTAAATATTTAGAAGAAATAATGAAAATTATTAAGTTTAATGAATTAATTATAAGAATTTTTATTTTAAAAATGAAAAATAAAATTAAAGAAAATTCATATATATTAAAATTAAAAGAAGAAAAGAATTTAAAAAAAAAATAAATGAAATATTTTTAAAATGATTAAAACAATAAATTTCTCAATTAATTTAAGAAATTTATTAATTTTTTTTAAATTAATTTAATAAATGGATTAAGTTATGATTAAATATTTTAGAAGACGTAAATTTTGTAGGTTTACTGCAGAAAAAATTGATTTTATTGATTATAAAGATATTAATACACTTAGAAAATATATAACAGAAAGCGGTAAAATAATTCCTAAAAGAATTACAGGTACAAAATCAAAATACCAACGTCAACTTTCTAAGGCTATTAAAATAGCTAGATATCTTTCATTATTACCTTATAATGACAATCATAGTTTATAGAATAAATTTTATTATATAAATTAGGAAAATAAAATGAATGTTATTCTTCTTTATAATATTAAAAAATTAGGATCAATAGGTAAAAAAGTTAATGTAAAACCAGGATATGCTAGAAATTATTTATTTCCATCAGGACAAGCTATTCAATCTAATAAAAAAAATTTGAAATATTTTACAAAAATTAAAAATAAATTAAAAATTAATAAAGAAATATTGAAAAATGCTAATAAAGAAAAAATAGATAAAATTAATAATTTAAAAAATATAGTTATTAAAGCTAAATCAGGCTTGGAAGGAAAATTATTTGGATCAATAAGAATACAAGATATATATGATAAAATAATTAAACAAGGTATAAATATTAATAAAAATGAAATAAAATTACCTAATGGTTTATTAAGAACTATTGGTAGTCATAAAATAGAAATAAAAATAAGTAAAGATATAATAATTAATTTTAATGTTAATATTATATCTTCAAATTAGTTTATATTATAATTATTTTCGGCGAGAGAGGATTTGAACCTCCGACCTACTGGTCCCAAACCAGTTGCGCTACCAAGCTGCGCTACTCGCCGATATACTTTATTTAAATTTATTTAATTTAAATATGGGTGATTGATGGGATTCGAACCCATGACTACTGGAATCACAATCCAGGGCTCTACCAACTGAGCTACAATCACCATATAATTTGATTATATCATATTTTTTAAAATTTAAATATTATTAAAATTATATATTTATTTTTTTAAAAATTTTATTTCATTTATTATTATTTTATAATTATTTTAATAATAATTAAATTATTCAATTTATTTAATATAAAGAGATATTATATGAAAAATATTAATCCTATTAATACAATTTCTTGGAAAAAATTAAATAATCATTTTCAATATATGCAAAATATTAATATAAAAGATTTATTTATAAAAGATAAAAAAAGATTTTTACATTTTTCTAAAATTTTTAAAAATAATATTTTAATAGATTATTCAAAAAATTATATTACAAAAAAAACATTAAAAATTTTAATAAATTTATCTCACGAATGTTATTTAAAAGAATCAATTTTAGCAATGTTTCAAGGAAAATATATAAATAAAACAGAAAATCGTGCAGTCTTGCATATAGCATTACGCAATCGTTTGAATACCCCAATTAATGTTAATAACAAAAATATTATGATAGATATAAATTTAATTTTAATCAAAATGAAAAAATTTTGTAATAAAATTATTACAGGAAAATGGAAAGGATATACAAATAAATCAATTACAGATATAGTAAATATTGGAATTGGAGGTTCTTACTTAGGACCTTATATGGTGAACGAATCATTGAAATATTATAAAAATCATCTTAATATACATTATATTTCTAATATTGATGGTACTAATTTTATTGAAATAATAAAATATCTTAATCCTGAAACTACTATTTTTTTAATAGCTTCTAAAACATTTACAACTGAAGAAACTATGAATAATGCAAACAGTGTTCTTTGCTGGTTTATGAGTTTTGCTATAAAAAAAAAACATATTAATAAACATTTTATTGCATTATCTTTTAATAAAAAATTAGTAAATAAATTTGGTATTGATACTAAAAATATATTTAAAATTTGGGATTGGGTAGGTGGACGTTATTCTATTTGGTCATCCATAGGTTTATCAATTGCTTTATCCATAGGTTTTGAAAATTTTGAAAAAATTTTAAATGGCGCTCATGATATGGATATACATTTTTTAAATACTAATTTAAATAAAAATATACCTGTAATTTTGGCTTTAATAGGAATTTGGTATAATAATTTTTATAATTTTGAAACAGAAGCTATATTACCATATGATCAATATATGCATAGATTTGCTTCTTATTTTCAACAAGTAAATATGGAATCAAATGGTAAATATATTGATAGAAATGGAAAATTTTTAAAATATCAAACAGGTCCCATAATATGGGGAGAAGCAGGAACAAACGGTCAACACTCATTTTATCAACTTATTCATCAAGGTACAAAAATAATTCCTTGTGATTTTATTGCTCCTATTTTAAGTCATAATAAAATTTCAACACATCATGAAAAATTATTATCTAACTTTTTTGCTCAAACAAAAGCTCTTGCTTTTGGAAATACATTAGATATGGAAAACGAAAAAAAAAATAAAATAGAAATAAATTTAACAAAATTTAAATATTTTAAAGGAAATAGACCCACTAATTCAATTTTACTAAAAGAAATTAATCCTTATAATTTAGGAGCTTTAATAGCACTTTACGAGCATAAAATTTTTACTCAAGGTATTTTATTAAATATTTATAGTTTTGATCAATGGGGTGTAGAATTAGGTAAAAAATTATCTAATAAAATTTTTAAAAAAATAAAGAATAATAAAAATATTAATTATAATATTAAAAAAAATAATTTAATAAATTTTTTTAATAAATATAGTAAATAATTTTTTTATTTGTATATATTTTTTTTAATAAAATTATATTAATATTAATATAAATAAAATTTTTTTTTAAATAAATAAATTATAGTAATATTAAAAATAATATCTTTAATAAATTTATAAAAAAAAATAACAATTAATAATTATAACATATATATGTAAGTATAATTAATAAGATAAAAAAATATTTAAAAATATTATTTTTTTGTAAAAAATTTTTTAAATACTAAATTAGTATATAATTAAGGGGCGTAGTTCAAATGGTAGAGCACCGGTCTCCAAAACCGGTAGTTGGGAGTTCAAATCTCTTCGCCCCTGTAATATTATAATATTAATAAATATTAATTTAAATTAATTCTATTTTTTAAAAAAATAAATTATTATATTTTTCTAAAGTAATAATATTTTTAATAATACCACCTCCTAAACATATTTCTGATAAATAAAAAACAGCAGACTGACCTGGAGTTACAGAAGATACAGAATGATTAAATATTACATTAATTGTATTTTTATTTTTTTTTTTAACAAAACAATCTATTTCATTTTGACGATATCTTGTTTTAACTTTACAAAAAAAAAAATTTTTTATTTGTTTTTTATTTATCCAATTGATATTATTAACTATCATTCCTATGGACATGATTTTGGGATGATTTTTTTTTTGAGATACAATAATAATATTATTTTTAATATTTTTTTCTATTACATACCAAGGACTATGATCAAGATTTTTAATACCACCAATACCAATTCCTTTTCTTTGACCTAATGTAAAATACATTAATCCATTATGCATTCCTAATTTTTTATTTTTATCTGAAATAATTAATCCAGGTGTAGTATTTAAATATTTGCTTATAAATTTATTAAATTTTCTTTTACCAATAAAACAAATTCCTGTTGAATCTTTCTTATATGCATTTCTTAAACCTAAATTTTGGGCTATTTTTCTAATTTTCTTTTTATTAAAATAACCTATAGGAAATAAACAATAATTCAGTTCTTTACTTAAAGTATATAGAAAATAACTTTGATCTTTTTTTTTATCTTTACCTTTTAATAAAAAAATTTTTTTATTAAATATATATTTTCTTACATAATGTCCTGTAGCTATAAAATTAGCCTTTAATTTTTTTATTGCAAATTTTAAAAAAACATTAAATTTTATTTCTTTATTACATAAAATGTCTGGATTTGGTGTAATGCCATTACTATACAATTTTATAAATTTAATAAAAACATTATTCCAATAATCAAAAGAAAAATTAACAGTATGAAGTTTTATTTTAAGTTTATAACATACATTTTTAACATCTAATAAATCTTTATAAGCATTACAATATTTTTCATTATCATCTTCATACCAATTTTTCATGAATAATCCTTCCACTAAATATCCATTTTTTTTAAGTAATAAAGCCGCAACAGAAGAATCAACACCACCAGACATTGCAACTATAACTTTTTTTTTATTTAAAATCATAAATAACTCGTTATTTATTTTAAAAATTTTATAAATATTAAATTTAATTTAATAATATAAATATATAAAAAATATTTATTTAAATTTTTAAATCTTTTTTATTTAAAACAAAAACACCATATCCGCCTTTTTTAAACTTTAACCATCTAAAAGGTAATTTTGGATAAATATTAATAATATTTACTATATTATTTCCAACTTCACAAATCAGAATACCATTATTAGATAAAAATTCAAAAGATAATGATAAAATACGTTTTATAAATTTTAAACCATCTATATCAGCATATAAACTAATTATAGGCTCGTGAGTAAATTCTAAAGGTAAATTATGAATTTCTTGTTTATTTACATATGGTGGGTTAGTTATTATTAAATCATATATTGGTTTTTTATTAATATTATTAAATAAATCAGAATAAATAATATTTATTTTTTTTTGCATTCCATGTATTTTTATATTTTTTTTAGCAATCAATAAAGCATTTAAAGAAATATCAACTGCATCAATTTTTGATTCAGGATATATATAAGCACAAGAAATAGCTATACAACCACTTCCTGTGCACAAGTCTAATATATTTTTAGGATTTTTATTTGTAATTTTAATAAATTTATTATAAATAATTTCACCGATAGGTGATCTTGGTATAAAAACACGATGATCTATATAAAATTCTAAACCACAAAAATATGATTTATTAATTAAATATGCAACAGGAATTTTTTCATTAATTCTTTTAATAACTCTTTTAATAATTAAATTACGTTCTTGAAATGTTAGTTTGATATTATTAATATCTTTTATAAAATTAATAGGAACTAATAAACTATTTATAATTAAATTTAAAGATTCATCTAATGAATTATTTGTTCCATGCCCATAATATAAATTATTAGAATTAAATTTATTTAATGTCCATTTAATGCAATCTTGAATTGTATTAAGATTTAATATAGTATCTTTAATATTTATCATAAGATCTCTATTTTAATTTTATTTTTAAAATGTTAAAATTATTTTTAAAAAATTTAATAATTTTTAAAGGGAAATAATAAAAAAATGAAAAAAAAATTTCATATATCAAAAGATGAAATATTTATTTTTAAAAAATTTATGTTTAATAAACAAGATTTATATAAAAAAACAATTAAAAAAAAAAAATATGTTATTTCAAATAATATTAAACCATATAATAAAAAAAAAAAAACAAAAATATATTTTTGTTTTTCTGATTCAGATAATAATATAAAAAAATATAATGGACCAACTAGATATGTTCGCAACGATGTAAGATCATGTGAAATGAAAAAATTACAAAAAGGATATTATTATCCTAATATAATTTTAGATGTACATGGAATGACAATAATAGAAGCTAAATTAGAATTAAATGCTTTAATTAAACAATGTAGAATAGACGATATTAATTGTGCTTGTATTATTCATGGATATGGAAAATTTGTTTTAAAAAACAAAATACCTTGCTGGCTTTCAAAAAATCCTTATATAAAAAGTTTTCATAGAGCACCAAATAGATTTGGTGGAAATGCGGCTTTATTGATTTTAATAGATATTGATTTATGAATAAATTAAATTTAAAAATATTTAATATATTGGATATTTATAACATAAATTAATAACTTTTTTTTTAATTATTTTAATTAAAAATTTATTATCTATATCATTTAATATATTACATATCCATTTAGTAATTTTTTTAATTTCAACTTCCTTAAATCCTCTTTTGGTTATAGCTGAAGTTCCTATACGAATACCAGATGTATAATAAGGTTTTAATAAGTCATTTGGAATTAAATTTTTATTTACAATAATATTTGCCAAACTTAAAATATTACTTGCTTTTTTACCTGTAATGTTTTTACTAGATAAATCTATTAAAAATAAATGAGTATCTGTTCCACCAGATACAACTCTAAATTTATTTAATAAAAATATAGATACCATATATTTAGAATTTTTAATAACTTGTTTTTGATATTTAACAAATTTAAAATTCATTGCTTCTTTAAAAGCAATAGCTTTAGCTGCTATAACATGCATCAATGGACCTCCTTGGGTACATGGAAATACAGCGTCATTTAATTTTTTATACATTTTTTTACTTCCGTTTTTAGCTAAAATCATACCACCTCTTGGTCCGGATAAAGTTTTATGTGTGGTTGTAGTTACAACATGACTATAATTAATTGGATTAGGATATAAACCAGCTGCTATCAATCCAGATACATGAGCAATATCTGCTAATAAATAACAACTAAATTTATCAGCTATTTTACGCATTTTTTTCCAATTAATAATTCTAGAATATGAAGAAAACCCACCTATAATCATTTTAGGTTTATAAATTTTAGATATTACATATAATTCTGAATAATTTATTTTTTCTTTAAGATTTAATCCATAAGTTATAACTTTATATAATTTACCTGATAAATTAACTGATGATCCATGCGTTATATGCCCACCATGTGAAACTTTCATTGCAACAATTGTATCTCCTGGATTAAGTAAAGCTGTATATACTGCAAAATTTGCTTGTGAACCAGAATGAGGTTGAACATTAGCATAATCTGCAGAAAATAATTTTTTAGCTCTATTAATTGCTAATTTTTCTATAAAATCTACATTTTCGCATCCATCATAATAACGTTTGCCAGGATATCCTTCTGCATATTTATTTGTTAAACATGATCCTTGTGCATACATTACTCTCGTACTTGTATAATTTTCGGAAGCAATAAGTTGTATATTATATTCTTGTCTATTTTTTTCTTTTTTAATTGCATTCCAAATTTTTTTGTCATAATGTAAAAAATTTATTTTATTTTTAAACATAATTTTCCGATTTTATATTTTTAAAAAATATAAAATTAAATTTAATTTTTAAAATTGATAATGCACCCGAAAGGATTTGAACCCATGACCTCTCGGTTCGTAGCCGAGTGCTCTATCCAACTGAGCTACGGGTGCATTTTGAAATTTAGGTGAGAGAGGGATTTGAACCCTCGATACAGATTTTTAAATTGTATACTCCATTAGCAAAGGAGCGCCTTAAGCCTCTCGGCCATCTCACCTTTAATTAATAAAATAATTTAAATATAATTAAAATTATTTTATTAATTGTCAATGTAATAAAAGATAATTATTAAATTAATATAAAATATATATTTTAAATATATAATTATTAAAAAATTAATTTAATTAAATATAAATAATTATTAAATTAATATTTAAAATTATATCATATATTTAATTGTAATTGGTTAAAAATATATTTATATTTTATTATTAAAATAAATTAATATTGTTTATTTATTAATAATTTATGTATTTTTAAATTAATTTAATATTTAAATATAATTTATACATATAAATATTTTGTTTATTTTTAAAAAAATATTTTTAAATATCTTTATTATATTAAATTAATTTTTTATAAAACAACTTTTCTTAGTTGATCTTTTTTTTTGTTCATTCATTTTAGTATTAAAAATATTTTCATCAATATTTATTTTTTTTGTTTTACATACATCTTTTATTAAATCTATTGGTACTCCATAAGTATCATAAAGTTTAAATAAAGTATTACCATCTAATATATTAGATTTAATGTGACTTATTTCTTTATTTAATAATTTTAATCCTTTACTAATAGTTTTTTCAAATTTTTTTTCTTCTGATAAGATAATATCTTTAATTTTATTTTTATTAGAAATAATTTTAATAGATTTAATTTTCATGATATAAATCAAATGTGATATTATTTTATATAAAAATGGTTTTTCACTTCCTAAAATTTTACCATGTCTTATGGCTCTTCTAATTATACGTCTAAGAACATACCCCTGTCCTTCATTAGAAGGAATCAAACCATCATTTATTAAAAAAAAACAGGATCTAATATGATCTGATATCACAAGTAAAGATTTATTATTAATATTTTTAATATTTAAAATTTTAGCAATAGATGATATAAGTTTGTTAAAAATATCAATTTTGAAATTAGAATCAACATTCTGTAATACAGAAGAAATTCTTTCAAGACCCATACCTGTATCAATATATGGTTTATCTAATTTTATTAAATCTCCATTATGATTTTTATAAAATTGTATAAAAACTAAATTCCATATTTCTATATATCTATTACCTGTTTTGTTTTTATTTCCAGGTTTATTTCCATAAATATTTTTGCCTCTATCATAAAATATTTCCGAACATGGTCCACATGGACCTGTTTTGCCCATTTGCCAAAAATTATCAGAAATATTTTTACCTATATTATTATCTTTTATGGCTATTATATTGTTTTTTGGTAATTTTATTTCATTTAACCATATTTTATATGTTTCATAATCTTTATAATAATAAGTAACTAACAGTTTATTTTTAGGTATATTAAACCAATTAAAATCTGTTAATAATTCCCATGCAAATAAAATTGCTTCTTTCTTGAAATAATCATTAAAACTAAAATTACCAAGCATTTCAAAAAAAGTATGATGATGAGATGTATAACCTACATTTTCAAGATCATTATGTTTTCCACCAGCTCTAACACAATTCTGAGATGTTGCAACTCTTTTATACGGAAAATTGTTAGAATTTAAAAAAATATTTTTAAATTGATTCATTCCTGAATTTGTAAACATAATGGATTTATCATTATTTATTAAAAGCGAACTTCCTTTAATTATTTTATGATTTTTAATCTTAAAAAAATTAATAAATTTTTTACGTATGTTGTAACTACTATTTATCATATATTTCTCATTTATAAATAATTTTATATAATTTAATTTATTAAATATAATTAATTATTATAAATAAATTTTTAAATATAATTAAAGATTGATATCTCAACATATTTAAATAAATAATTATTAATTATTAATTAATAAAATTATAATAAATATTAATTTTTTAAAATATTAAATATTAATATATATAATAAAAATTATTTTTTAAAAATCTTTTTTCTTATTTTATTATATATTTTTTTATAAATTTCTGGTTTGGTTTGTAAAAATTTTTGAACATTAAATTTACCTTGTCCTATTTTTATACCATTATAACTATACCAAGATCCAGATCTTTCAATTAAATTATAATTTAAACTAATATTAATAAGTTCATTAATAACATTGATACCCTTTCCGTATATAATTTGAAATTCTGCTTGTTTAAAAGGTACTGATATTTTATTTTTAATTACTTTAACCCTAGTATTATTGCCAATTATTACATCACCTTCTTTTATATATCCTGTGCGTCTTATATCTAATCTGACTGATGAATAAAATTTAAGTGCATTGCCTCCTGTAGTTGTTTCTGGATTACCATATGTTATACCTATTTTCATACGTATTTGATTTATAAAAATTAAAAGAGTATTAGAATTTTTTAAATTTCCAGATAATTTTCTCATAGCTTGGCTCATCATTCTAGCAGTTAAACCCATATGTGAATCTCCTATTTCTCCATCAATTTCTGCTTTTGGTGTAAGAGCTGCTACAGAATCTACAATTATTAAATCAACTACACCAGATTTTGTTAATGAATCACAAATTTCTAAAGCTTGTTCTCCATTATCAGGTTGAGAACAAAGAAGATTATCAATATCAACACCAACTTGTTTAGCATATATTGGATCTAAAGCATGTTCCGCATCTATAAAAGCGCAAATTTTATTTTTTTTTTGAAATGTTGATATAATTTGTAATGTTAAAGTTGTTTTACCAGAAGATTCTGGTCCATATATTTCAACAATTCTACCTAAAGGTAATCCACCTGATCCTAATGCAATGTCTAAAGAAAGAGATCCTGTTGAAATTGTTTCAATATCCATAGAACGATCTTCTCCTAATCTCATTATTGAACCTTTTCCAAATTGTTTTTCAATTTGATTTAATACATTTTTTAAATATTTTTTTTTCTTATTATCTATAATCATGATTTAATTCCTATTAATTATTTAATTATATTAATAATATATAAATTATATTTAATTTAATATTAATGATTTAATAATATATTTTATAAAAGATATTTTATTTTATAATTTAAAAATAGAATTAAATTCCAATTATATATATAATAATATAAAATTTATATTGTTAATATTAATAAATTTATTTATATATTTATTTATAAATTTAATTTTATTTTTTTAAATATTTACATATTACAGGAATTTTATGGTAAAAATTCGTTTAACTAAAATTGGATCTAAAAAAAATATATTTTACAAAATAATAGCAACAGATTCAAGAAACCCTAGAGATGGAAAATTTATTGAACGTTTAGGTTTTTTTAATCCAAAAAATCAAAATAATAAAAAAAATTTTTATTTTAATTTAAATCGTATCAATTATTGGATTAATATAGGTGCAATTGTTTCTAAAAGAGTTTCTTATATTTTAAAAAAAAATAATACTAATATTGGTATTTAATAAAAAAATTAATTTAAAATAATTAAAATTAATATAAATATTAAAATATATAATTTAAATATTTATATTAATTTTAATTATTTTTAAAAATTTTATAAAAAATAATTAAATAAATAGTGTTTAATTAAAAATGAATTAAATTGTATATATATTAAATATTAAACATTATTTTTTAAAAAAAATTAAATAGGTAATTATTAAAAATGAATAATATAATTAATATAGTTGAAAATAAATATATTGATAAAAAAATACCTTTATTTAAAACAGGAGATTATATAGAAGTAAAAATATTTATTACAGAAAATAATAAAAAACGTATTCAAAATTTTGAAGGTATTGTTATTGCTTTACGAAATAGAGGTATAAATTCTTCATTTACTGTACGTAAAATATCTAATGGTGAGGGTGTTGAAAGAGTTTTTGAAAGATATTCGAATATTATTAAAAAAATAACTATTAAAAAACATGGTATTGTTAATAAATCTAAACTTTATTATATAAGACATCGTAAAGGAAAATCATCAAGAATTAAGACAAGGCTAAAATAATATAATTATTTTAATTTAACTTCTAAAGATTAAAATAATTTAATAAATAAATTAAAATGATTAGAAGTTAAATTTTTTTAAATATAATAATTTCTAATAGATTTGATATTAATATCAAATTCATAAATTAGAGGTTTGGCTGTTGGTATATTTAATTTTAAAATATTTTCTTCACTTAAATTATCAATTATTTTAATTAAAGCTCTAATTGAATTACCATGGGCCACAATTATAAGTTTTGAACCATTTTTTATTTTTGGTAAAATTTCTTTTTTCCAATAAGGATTAATTCTTTTGATAGTCAATAATAAACTTTCAGATAGAGGTATTTTTTTTATGTCTAAATTCGAATATCTATTATCGTTTCCTGGAAAGTTTTTATCATCTATATCTATTTTAGGCGGTAAATCGTTAACCCCGCGACGCCATTTTTGTACTTGTTGTTTTCCATATTTTTTAATAGCTAAATCTTTGTTCATTCCTTGTAAATATCCATAATGTCTTTCATTTAAACGCCAAGATTTTTTAACAGGTATCCATGTTATATTTAATTTATATAATAAAATCCATAAAGTGTGTATAGCTCTAGTTAACATTGATGTATATGCTACATCAAATATAAATTTATTTTTTTTTAAGATTTTTGCTGTTTTTTTGGCTTCCTTTTTACCATTGTTAGATAAATCTATATCGGTCCATCCAGTAAATTTATTTTCTTTATTCCATAAACTTTCACCATGTCTTATCAAGACAAGTTTATTGAAAACCATTTTAAAACCTATAAATTTAATAAAAATTAAATTTTAATAAAATATTTTAAATATAATAATTATATTATTAATTATTTATTTTTATATATATAAAGTGTAATATAAATACATAATTTATATTAATTAAGAGATAACAATATGAAAAATGTTTATATTGTAGATTTAATTAAAGGTGTAATACCAATAAATAAAAAAATAAATGTAAAAGGATGGGTTAGAAACAGAAGAGATTCAAAATTAGGAATATCTTTTATAAATCTTTATGATGGATCATGTTTTTCTTCTATTCAAATTATAGTTAAAAAAAAAATAATAAATTATAAAAATATTGTTTTAAAATTAACATCAGGATGTTCTATTTCTGTTAAAGGAACTTTTGTAAAGTCATTAGGAATGCATCAAAAATATGAAATTATTGCTGATTCAATTGATTTAATAGGATGGGTAAAAAATGCTTATAATTATCCAATATCTTCTAAACGACATAGTTTAGAGTATCTTAGAGAAGTATTACATCTTAGACCAAGAACAAATTTAATAGGTGCTGTAACACGAATAAGACATAGTGCTGCAAAAGCAATACATAAATTTATGGATATAAATGGTTTTTTTTGGTTAGCTTCTCCATTAATAACATCTTATAATACTGAATTATCTTGTAAAAGATTTAGAGTTTCAACACTAAATTTGAATAATATTATTATAAATAAAAAAAAAAAAAAAATAGATTATATTAATGATTTTTTTTCTAAAGAATCATTTTTAACAGTTTCTGGTCAATTAAATTGTGAAAGTTATGCTTGTTGTTTATCAAAAATGTATACATTTGGTCCTGTTTTTAGAGCTGAAAATTCTAATACTAATAGACATCTTGCTGAATTTTGGATGATTGAACCTGAAGTTGCATTTTATACATTAAATGATATAATATTATTATCCATAAATATGATTAAATATATAATAAATTCAATAATAAATGAAAGAAAAGAAGATATTATTTTTTTAAAAACAAAAATAGATAACAAAATATCAATAAGATTAAAAAAAATATTACAATTAGATTTTTTACAAATTAAATATAATGAAATAATAAAAATTTTAGAAAAAAATAATTATAATTTTAAAAATAAAATTTTTTATGGTAAAGATTTATCTTTTGAACATGAAAAATATTTAACAGAAATTTATTTTAAATCACCGATTATAATAATAGATTATCCAAAATATATAAAAGCTTTTTATATGAGAATTAATAAGGATAACAAAACTGTTGCTGCAATGGATTTTTTAGTTCCTAAAATTGGTGAAATTATTGGCGGATCTCAACGTGAAGAACGTTTAAAAAAATTAGATATTAGATTTAAAGAAATGAATATTAATAAAAAAGAATACGATTGGTATCGTGATTTAAGAATTTATGGTACTGTACCTCATTCGGGTTTTGGATTGGGTTTTGAAAGATTAATTATGTATATTACAGGTTTAAAAAATATTCGTGATGTAATGCCTTTTCCTAGAGTTCCAAAAAATTCTAATTTTTAAAAAATTAAAATAAAATATAAAATTAATTAATAAATATTAATTTAAATAAATTAAAAAAATTAATATTTTTAATATTTAATTAACTTATTAATATTAATATATATGAAAGCATATAATACAAAAACATTTCAAGGTTTAATATTATCTCTTCAAAATTTTTGGATTAATCACGGTTGTATTTTAATTCAACCAATAGATATTGAAGTTGGCGCTGGTACATCTCATCCTATAACATATCTTAGAGCAATTGGTCCTGAACCAATTTCAGCAATTTATATACAGTCTACAAGAAGACCATGTGATGGAAGATATGGTAAAAATCCAAATAGATTAAATCATTATTTTCAATTACAAGTAATTATTAAACCTTCGTTAAATAATATAAAAGATATATATTTAGAATCATTATTGAATGTGGGTTTAAATTTAAATATTAATGATTTAAGATTTATAGAAGATAATTGGGAAAACCCAACATTAGGATCTTGGGGTATTGGATGGGAAGTTTTATTAAATGGTATAGAAATTACTCAATTTACATATTTTCAACAAGTAGGAGGTTTAGAATGTAATCCTGTATTAGTAGAAATTACTTATGGACTTGAGAGATTGTCAATGAATATACAAAATGTTAATAATGTTTATAAATTAATATGGAATTATGGACTAGAAGGAACTATTACCTATGGTGACTTATTTTATCAAAATGAAATAGAAATGTCAAAATATAATTTTGAATATTCAAATATAAATTTTATATTAAATAATTTTAAAAAATATAAAATAGAATCAGAAAAACTGATTAATAAAAAAACACCTCTTCCGATTCCAGCATATGAGCTTGCATTAAAAGCAATTCATAATTTCAATTTATTAGATGCTAGAAATATACTATCTGTAGATGAACGTAAAAGATATATTTTAGAAATAAGAAATTTAACTAAATCTATTGCTAAATCTTATTTTTTTTTAAGAAAATCATTAAATTTTCCTATATATAATAATAAATAATATAAATTTAAAAAAATGAATAATCATACTTTTTTATTTGAAATAGGTACAGAGGAATTACCTCATAAAAAAAATAAATATTTATATAAAAATTTTATTTTATACATTAAAAATGAATTTATTAAAAATTTAATTTTATTTAATAAAATTAAATTTTTAATAACACCATGTAGACTTTCAATACTAATAAATGGATTAAGTTATAAACAATCTAATTTTAATATTAAAAATAAAGGCCCATATATTAATAAAAAAAATAATAAATTTAATTTTAACTCTAAAATATCTAAAAAATGGGCAAAAAAAATAGGAATTAATATTAAAGAATCATCAAAAATTTTTAATAATTATGGTAAATGGTTTTTTTATCAATCATTTTTTCAAGGAAAAAATATAAGTAAATTACTTTATAATATTATAAAAAAATCAATAGAAAATATGATTTTTTTAAAAATTATGAGATGGAATATTAATAATAAAATTAAATTTATTAGACCAGTTCGTACGATTACTATCATGTTAGACGATATAGTAATATATGGAAAAATTTTAGGGATATATTCAAATCGTATAATATACGGACATAAAATTATTGGTAGTAAAATAATTTTTATTAAACATGCAGAACAATATAAAAATATATTATTTTATAAAGGATATGTAATAGTTAATTTTAATCAAAGAAAAAAATTTATTTTAAAAGAAATAAAAAATATCGCTAAAAATTTAAAATATAAAATATACATCAATAAAACCGTTATAGAAGAAATTACTTTTTTGGTAGAATGGCCTGTAATTTTAATATCTAAATTTAAAAAAAAATTCTTATCTATTCCATATGAAATACTAATTTTTATAATTAAATCTTATAATAAATATATTTCAATTCATAGTTTTAATGGTTACTTATTAAATTTTTTTATATTTGTTGCAAATATTGTATCAAATTACAATATAAAAATTATATTAGATATTGCAAAATTAATTAATTCTAAATTATCAGATGTCAATTTTTTTTTAAAAATTGATAATAAAAAAAAATTAAAAGATAGACTAAAAGATTTAAGTTCAATTTTATTACAAAATAAGCTTGGTACATTAAAAGAAAAAAGTTATAGAATTAAAAAAATATCATCATGGATAGCAACAAAAATAGGTGCAAATATTAAACAATCTGAAAGAGCCGGATTATTATCTAAATGTGATTTAGCTACTAAAATGGTATTTGAGTTTAATGATATGCAGGGAATAATAGGAATGCATTATGCTAAAAATAATCATGAACAAGAAATAATATGTATTGCTTTAAAAGAACAATATTATCCCCGTTTTTCAAAAGATAAAATTCCAAATAATTTAGTATCTTGTGCTGTATCCATAGCAGATAAAATTGATAATATAATAGGTTGTTTTGCAATTAACGAAATTCCTAATGGTAATAAAGATCCTTTTTATATTAGAAGATCTGTATTAGGTATATTAAGAATAATAATAGAAAAAAATTTAAATATTAATATAAATTCATTAGCACATAAATCAGCTTATTTTTATAAAAAAAAAATATTTAATTCAAAAAAAATTGTATTAGATGTTATTAATTTTATTATTTTAAGATTGATAATTTTTTATACTCAAAAAGGATATCAAAAAAAAATAATTAAATCTTTAATAAAAAGCAAAAAATATATTAAAGATTTTAATATTAGATTAAAAATAATTAATAAATTATATAATTTAAGAAAATTTAAATGTTTAATTAAAATAAATAAAAGAATATGTAATATTTTATCTAAATATTTGAATTATGCAAACATTTATATTAATAAAGCTTTATTCATTGATCCAAATGAAATAAATTTATTATATGATTTATTATATTTAATTAAAAAAATAAAATTCATGATTAATAAAAGACATTATTATAATTCTATAATAGAAATGATTAAAATTAGAAAATCAATTAATATTTTCTTTAACAATGTAATTGTTATTTCCATTAATCATAATTTATGTTTTAATAGAATAAATTTATTATATAATATATATAATATAATGTTAGAAATATATGATTTTTCTCAAATATATTAAATATTAATGCAAATTTATTGTAAATAAATTTGAAAATTTTCAATATTGAAACATAATTTATATGAAGAAATTAATTTTAAATATTCAAATATCTTGTAGTAAAAAAGGATGGATTCCTAGTAAAAATATTTTTTTAAATTGGGTTAAATCTGATTTAATCATTATTAAAAAATTATCAAAAATTACAATACGTATTGTAGATAAAGAAGAAAGTAGAATTTTAAATTTTAATTTCAGAGGTAAAAATATACCGACTAATATTATTTCTTTTCCATTTGAACCACCTAAAAATTTTAAAACTATATTTATAGGTGATTTAATAATATGTAAACAATTAATATATTTAGAATCTAAAAAACAAAAAAAAAATTTAAAATCATATTGGGCACATATATTTATTCATGGTTTACTTCACCTTTTAGGATATAATCATTTAATATACAAAAAAGCTGTTGATATGCAAGATTTAGAATCTAAAATTATGACAAATATTGGGTATAGTGATCCTTATTTATATAATTCATGATCATATCTTAAATATTAATATTATTTAAATTTAAATAAACATTTATATATTTAATTTTTTAAAAAAAATTTAAATATTTTATTAACTAATAAATAATATTTTTAAAAATATTATTTATTAATAAATTATAAAGAAAAAAAATATGATAGAATCATTTTCTAAATTATTAGAAAAATCAATGAAAAAAATAAAAATTAAACCTGGTTCAATTATTAAAGGTAATATTATATCTATCTTAAAAGATGTAGTTATTTTAGATACTAAGCTAAAATCTGAATCTGTAATAAATATTGAACAATTTCTAAATTCACAAGGAGAATTAGAAATTAAAATTGGTGATCAAGTTGATGTCTCATTAGATGCATTAGAAGATGGTTTTGGTGAAACATTAATATCTAGAGAAAAAGCAAAAAGACATGAAGACTGGTTAATGTTAGAAAAATCATATAAAAAATCTAAATCAGTTATTGGAACTATTAATGGTAAAGTAAAAGGTGGTTTTACTGTAGAAATTAATAATATACGTGCTTTTCTTCCAGGTTCTTTAGTAGATATTCGTCCTTTAAAAGATACAATAAATTTAGAAGGAAAAAATTTTGATTTTAAAATAATTAAAATAGATAAAAAAAGAAATAATATAGTTGTATCCCGTAAAGCTATCATTGAAAATGAAAATAATATTGAAAGAAATAAAATTTTAAAAACATTAAAAGAAGGTGAAAAAATTAAAGGAATAGTTAAAAACATTACTGATTATGGTGCTTTTATTGATATGGGGGGTATTGATGGGTTATTACATATCACTGATATTTCTTGGAGACGTATAAAACATCCCAGTGAAGTCATTAATATAGGTGATCAAATAAACGTTAAAATTTTAAAATTTGATAAAAAACGTTCAAGAGTATCTTTAGGATTAAAACAATTAGGAATAGATCCTTGGTTATCTATTTCAAATAAATACCCTAAAGGTTGTAAAAAATATGGTAAAGTTACTAACTTAACAGATTATGGTTGTTTTGTAGAAATAGAAAAAGGTATAGAAGGATTAGTACATATTTCTGAAATGGATTGGACAAATAAAAATATTAATCCTTCAAAAGTAGTAAAAATAAATGATAGAGTAGAAATTATGGTACTAAATATAGAAGAAAAACGCCGTCGTATATCATTAGGATTAAAACAATGTAAAAAAAATCCATGGAAGGAATTTTCAAAATATATTAACAGAGGAAATATAGTAGAAGGTAAAGTTAAATCTATAACTGATTTTGGTATTTTCGTCGGTCTTGATAAAGGTATAGATGGTTTAGTACATTTGTCAGATATCTCTTGGAAGATATTTTATGATAAATCCAATATAAACTATAAAAAAGGTGATAATATTTCTTGTTTTGTTTTACAAGTTGATGCTGAAAAAGAACGTATTTCGTTAGGAATTAAACAATTACAAGAAGATCCATTTAAAAAATATTTAAATGAAAATAAAAATAAGACAATAATAAAAGGCAAGATTATATCTTTTTGGAAAGGATTAGTATTAAAATTAAATAATGAAGTAGAAGGATATTTGAATAATTTTGAATTATTAAATAAAAAATTTAAAAATAAATTAAAATTTGGAGATTTTTTAAAAATTAAAATTTCTGGATATAATATTAAAAATCGTATTATATATCTTAAATTTTTATAATTTATTTTATTTAATTTATATATTAAATTTAATTTATTAATTATAATCTTTATATTACTCATATATATTAGTAATTAATATTACTTAATATATTATATATTAATAAAAATAAAAATTCTTAATAATAAGATATAATTATATTTTTAAATTATTAAAAATATAATTATTTATTAATTTTTAAATGTTTATTAAAAAAAAAAAATAATTTTTAAAATTTATAATAAATATTAATTAAATTCATAAAAAATTATATTTTTTTTTAAAATATATTAAACTTATTATTTAATAAAAATATTTATTTATTAAAAAAATATTTTAATTTTAAAAATTTTATTTATAATAATTAATATAATTTTTGAACAACTAAGGTTAATTATTTATATCATTAGGAGAAATGCCGGAGTGGTTAAACGGTACGATTTCGAAAATCGTAAGGAATATTCCTTCCAGGGTTCAAATCCCTGTTTCTCCTTGAATATAATTAAATTAATTATATTTTTTATTATAAAATCATTAATTATTAAAAATTTTAACAATAACAGGAAATAAAATGAACATAACTAACAAACAACTTAAATGTATTTCGTATATGTTAATGATTCTTTTTATCACCTTAATGATTCCATTACATTTATTTACATGTTTTATATCAGGATTTTTTGTATATAAAATAATCTTGTTTTTAACACCATCTTTTCTTGAAAAATCTTTAGGAGTTAATAAGGCTAGATTAATAATAATCACAATAATTTCATTATTAATGATTTTTATATTTTCAATAGGAATTATTAATACAATTAATTGTTTAAAATTTGAAATATTTCAAAAAAATAATTTTAAATTTATTAATAGTGATATATTTATAATAATTAAAAATTTAATTCCAGATTACTTTACAGATTTTTTACCAGAAAGTACAGAAAAAATAAAATATAAAATATTTTCATTAATTAATTCAAATTTAAATATATTTAGAAAAATTTTTGATTCTTTTGTAAATGGATCTATAATGATATTTCTTGGTTTAATTTTAGGTTCATCTGTTGCTTTAAATAAACCATTTAAACACAATTCATATTTTATTAAACAATTATCTAAAAGAATAATTAATCTTTACGATTCTTTTAGTAATGTTGTTTATGCTCAAATTAAAGTATCTTTTTTAAATACAATTTTAACAACATTAATTATGTTGATTTTGTTTATTTTTTTAAAAATTAAAATTCCTTTTATAAAAGAACTTATTTTAATTACTTTTATTTTTGGTTTATTTCCTATAATAGGAAATATTATTTCAAATTCTATGATTACTATTTCTGCATTTCATATATCATTTATAATTGGTACTATAATGTTAATATATTTAATATTTATTCATAAATTAGAATATTTTTTAAATGCAGAAATAGTTGGAAAAAGTATAAATTCAAAATCATGGGAATTATTATTAGCTATGATTATATTAAAATCTATCTTTGGATTAGAAGGATTAATAGCGGCTCCTATTTATTATGCTTATCTTAAAAAAGAATTAAAATATAATAAAATTATTTAATTTTATTATATTTTAATTTGATTAATATATTATTTTTATTTTTCTAAAAATAAATTAAATGATATAAATATAAAAATAAATTAATATTTAATAATTTAAATTATATTATTAAAATATTTTATATTGAAAATACTTTTTTTTTATTTAAAATTAGTTTAAATAATTTTAAATAAATAATTTTAATTTAAAATATTAAAAATTAATATATAATTAAATATTAATTTAAAAAAATTTTAACTAATTAATTGTGGATTGAAAAATGTATCAAAAAAAAATTAAAATTAATGCTGAACATGGTATTCATACTCGTCCAGCAGCTATGTTAGTAACAGAAGCTAAAAAATTTATTTCAGATATAAAGATACAATCAAAAGGAAAATCAGCTAATGCAAAAAGTTTATTTAAATTGCAATCACTTGATTTGTCAAAAGATACTATAATAGAAATTACTGCTGAAGGTAAAGATGAATATAAAGCAATTAATCATTTAGTTAAATTTATATTAAAAATTTAATAATTTTATTATTAAAATAAAATTATATAATAAGGTATAACTATGTTGTCAGGTATTTCAGTATCACCAGGAATTGCTTTTGGAAAAGCTTTAATAATTAAAAAAGAAAAAATAATTTTAAATAAAAAAAAAATTAAATCATATCAGGTTACAAATGAAATAGAAAAATTATATTTTGCAATAAATAAAACATCAAATCAATTAAAAAAAATAAAAAATACAAAAATTAAATATCTTGATAAAGAAAAAGAATTAATATTCGATAGTTATCTAATGATATTAGAAGATATAGAATTTAAAAATGATATACTAAATATGATTAAAAATAATTTAATAAGTGCGGATTATGCAGTAAATAATGTAATTAAAAAACAAATACAAAACATTAAATTAATTAAAGATAAATATCTTAGTGAAAGAAATTATGATATTTATGATATAGGTGATAGACTTATAAGAAATATATTAAATATTTCCATTATTGACATAGAAAATATAAATGAAAATTCAATATTAATTTCTTTTGATATTAGTCCTTCTGAAATTGTACAATTTAATAAAAACAAAATACAAGGTTTTATAACAGATATTGGTGGAAAAACATCACATACATCTATCATTGCTCGATCATTAGAAATACCAGCTATTGTAGGAACTATAAATATTACAAAAAATGTTAATAATGGAGATTATATAATATTAGATGCATTGAATAATAAAATTTATATTAATCCAAAATCAAATATAATAAAAAAAATTAAAGTAATTAAATTTAATTATTTAATTGAAAAAAAAAAATTAGATAAAATTAAAAATTTATCTTCTATTACTGTTGATAATCATAAAGTAAAAATATGTTCTAATATTAATAATATTAAAGATATTTTAAAATTAAAAAAATATGGATCAGAAGGAATAGGATTATATAGATCTGAATTTATTTTTATGGATAGGAATACAATACCAAGTGAAAAAGAACAATTAAATATATATAAAAATATATCTAAATCTATTCAAAATAAAAAAAAAATAATACGTACTATTGATATCGGTGGTGATAAACAAATTTCATATATAAATTTTAAAAAAGAAGAAAATCCATTTTTAGGATGTAGAGGAATACGTATATCAATAATTAATAATAAAATTATTAGATCTCAATTAAAATCTATTTTACGAGCTTCAGCATTTGGTAAATTATGTATTATGTTTCCTATGATTATAGAATTAGAAGAATTACGTTTGTTAAATAAAGAAATATTTTTAATAAAACAGAAATTAAGAAATAAAAATATTTTATTTGATGAAAATATAGAAATCGGGATTATGATAGAAACACCATCTTCTGCATTAATTTCTAAGTCTTTATCTTTAGAAGTTGATTTTTTAAGTATTGGAACTAATGATTTAACACAGTATACTTTAGCAGTAGATAGAGGTAATGAAAGTATTTCTTGTTTATATAATCCATTTTCTATTTCAGTAATTTTATTAATAAATAAAATCATTAAGAATTCACATTATTCTGGAAAATGGATAAGTATGTGTGGAGAACTTGCAGGAGATAAAAAAGCAACTAAATTATTATTAGGAATGGGTTTAGATGAATTTAGCATGTCTTCTGTTTATATACCAGAAATTAAAAATATTATTAGAAAATCAAATTTTTTAAAATCTAAAAATTTTTTAGAACAAATATTATCTAAATCAACAAAAAAAGATATTAATACATTAATTAATAATTAATTAATTCAAATAATTAATTATTAATATTTTGGAGCTGGCGGGATTTGAACCCGCGTCCGAAATTATTTTTTTTTAATATCTACATGTTTAGTACTGTCTTTTATATCTTAAAATAAGGACAGACACAAATTATAAGAATTTATTTTTTTTTTAAAACAATATTTTAATTATTATTAAATATTAAAATTATATCTCTTATTAATGACCTCTTTTATTCTATTAAGAGATAAAAAAAGAACAAAGAGGGAATACTCAGTTTATATTTTTCTGAATTAAGCCGCTAAAGCAACGTATTCTGTGAATTTTTCTTTTGCATTTATTTTAAATTAGTTTTAACGAGTTACTTTATCTCTCGACATGCAAATTAAAAAATATCAAATCTCGTCGAATCCAATAATCAGCCCCTTATATAATATAAGATATATTATGATAAATATCAATTATATTTTCTATGAATTTTAATAATTCTTGATTTATATATTTTCCATTCTTTTTTTTTAATACAATTTCTTTTTTCATATTTTTTTTTACCTTTTGCGATTCCAATTTTCATTTTAACAATTGCTTTTTTCCAATATAAATATAAAACAACTATAGTACAATTTTCCTTTTTTATTTTAAATAAAAGTTTATTTATTTCAAATTTATTTAATAAAACCTTTTTTATTCTTTTAGAATCATCTTTTTTAATTAAAGAAACATTATTTAATGGTTGAAATATAGAGCCAATAAGATAAGCTTCTTTATTATTAATTGTAATATAACTATTACTAATATCTATTTTTCCAGATTTAATTGATTTTACTTCCCATCCTTTTAAAGATAAAGATGCTTCTATTTCTTGTTCGATTTTATATTTAAAATAAACTTTTTTATTAGTCGTGATAATTGAATTTTTTTTTTTTTTTATTTTTTTCATTTTTATTTTAAATTTATTTAATAGTTTAAAAATTAAATTAATAATTTATTTGTATAAATAAATTAATTTAAAATAAAAAACAATATTTAATATATTAAACAATAAAAAAATTATTTTCAATTTTAATCAAAATATCTAATATTAAAATTTCTTTATTAATATTATTAATATTGTTGAAATTTATTAAAAAATTTAATAAAATTTGATATTGAAACAAAAGAATTTGATATGTAAATTTTTTATTTAAGTTTATTATTATATTTAATTTATCAATATTTGATATTGTTTTTTTTAGATTTAAATTATATTTAATCGCATCTACAATAAAAATAATAAACCAATATATAGTTCGATTATCCGAATAATGAATTAATTGTGGTAATAAAGATATATAATCATTTTTAATGATTGAATTATTTAATGATATGCACAAATTTAATCTTTCATTCCAATTATTATATTTTAATAAATATTTAGCTTTTAAAGGATAACCATTACATATTCTTAATGCTGTAATAATATTTATTTCTTTTAATTTGTTATATTTTTTTTTTAACCATTTTAATGATTTTTTTTCATTTGTTTTATTAATATATAAACATATGCATCTACTTAATAAAGTTTTAGATAATTTAAATAAAGATTTACAAGAAAGAATAAAATAAGTATTTTTTGGGGGTTCTTCTAAAATTTTTAATAAAGAATTAGTTGTTTGATCTGTTAATAATGATGCATTATTTAATAATATAACTTTAACACCATTTTGTCTAGACTTATTATGTATATTTTCATGAATTAATCTTATATCATCTATACCAAATTTTTTTTTACAATCTAATTCATAATAATCTGGATGATTGTGAGATATCATCAAATTACAACTTTGACAATTTCCACAGCTTTTTTTTTTATATGGTTTATTACACATTAACCAACGTACAATAGCATAACATAATGATTTTTTACCATTTTTAAAATTACTATGTATTATTAATGAATGATTTTTTTTTTTTTTATAAAGATTTAATATATTTTCATAATATTTATTTAACCAAAAATACCATTTCATAATTTTTAATGTAATTTAAATTAATGTATTTATTTATAAAAGATTAATATTAACTATTTTAAATTTTTTTTAATTAATATTCTATATTAACATTTTTATTTCCAAAAATTTTTTTTAAATTATTTAAAAGATTATTTGAAAGTTTTATTTTATATTTATTTAAAAAATTTAAAAAATTATATTTTTTTTTATTTTTATTATAAAAATATAAAGGAATAGAACCAAATAAATATGGTTTTATATATGATTTTAATTTAAATATAAAATCTCTGTCAAATTTAGTATTTAATATTAATATTGTTAATCTTTTAGCATATTTTTCACGTTCTGTTTTAATATTATTTATTTTATAAACATTCATTTTAAATTTATAATTAAAATTATCATAAAAAATTTTACCTGTAGCTAAAATAATTTTATTTTTAATTATTAAACTAGAATATTTAAGAAAAATATTTTCAAATAAAATTAATTCCAAACGAATAGATCTGTCATCTATCACACATATAACTATAATATTTCCATTTTTTATTTTTTTTTTTTTATAAAAAATAATTAAACCTATTGTTTTGATTATATGATTTTTATCAATTTCTTTAATATTATTAATATATGTTATTTTTTTAAAATTTTTAATTTCTTTTAAATAATTCATTATTGGATGACTAGTTAAATAAAAACCAAGAGTTTTTATTTCACCATTAAGAACTAAATCTATATTTTTATTATTTAAATTTTTATATAATTTATTTATATATGTTGCATTATTATATAAAATACCAAACATATCTATTTGACCTGATATATTATTTTTTATATGTTGATTAGAAGCTTTAACTAAATAATTAATTAAATGAATTAATATATATCTACTTATACCAAAACAATCTAAAGAACCTGAAAAAATCAATTTTTCTAATATATTTTTATTGATTTTTTTAATATCTAATCTGGAACATAAATCAAAAATTCCTATAAATTTACCATTTTTATTTCTTGAATTTATAATTAAATTAGCAGTATTTTTACCTATTCCTTTTATAGCACCAATACCGTATAGTATATTACCATATTTATTTACAGTAAAGTTATATTCACTATAATTTATATTAGGTGGTAAAACTTTAATTTTTAATTTTAAACATTCTTGAACAATTTCTACTATTTTTTCTGTATTATCAATATCAGATGACATAACAGAAGATAAAAACTCAGAAGGAAAATAAGTTTTTAACCATAAAGTATGATAAGTAATTAAAGCATATGCAGCTGAATGAGATTTATTAAATCCATAACTTGAAAATTTTTCTAAAATATCAAAAATATTCATAGATAATTTACAATCTATTCCATTTTTAATTGATCCTTTTTTAAAAAAATCACGTTGTTTATACATTTCATCTTTTTTTTTTTTTCCCATAGCTATTCTAAGAATATCAGATTGTGCTAATGTATAACCTGCTAATATTTGAGCAATTTTCATTACTTGTTCTTGATATAGAATTACACCATAAGTAGTATTTAAAACTTTTTTAAGAGAATTATGTTGACATTTTTTATCTGGATAGAATATTTTTTCCCTTCCATGTTTACGAGATATAAATTTTTCTACCATTCCTGATTGTAAAGGTCCAGGTCTAAAAAGAGCTACAAGTGCTATTATATCTTCAAAACAATCAGGTTTTAGACGCTTGATAAGATCTTTCATTCCTTTGGATTCTAATTGAAATATTGCAGTAGTTTCTGATTTTTTTAACATATTAAAAATTTTATTATCATTTAAATTAATATATTTTAATTCAATTGGTTTTTTTTTTTTATTTAAACGAAATGAATTTATCATCATTAATGTTTTATTAATTACAGTTAAAGTCCGTAATCCTAAAAAATCAAATTTTACCAATCCGATAGATTCTATATCATCCTTATCAAATTGTGTAATAATATTTTTACCATCAGAATCACAATAAATAGGTGAAAAATTAGTAATTTTAGATGGTGAAATAATTACTCCTCCAGCATGTTTTCCAAAATTACGTATCGTTCCTTCTAATTTTTTTGCCATATTTATTAATATTTTTACTTCTTCATTATTATGATAAATTAATTTTAATTTATGTGATTTAATTAATGACTTTTTAATATTAATTCCATAATCATTAGGAATTAATTTAGATATTTTATTTACAAAAGAATATGAATGACCTAATACTCTACCAACATCTTTTATAACCGCTTTAGCAGTCATTGTTCCAAAAGTTATAATTTGTGAAACATATTCTTTACCATATTTATGCAATACATAATCTATTACTTTATCTCTTTTATCCATACAAAAATCTATATCAAAATCAGGCATAGATATTCTTTCTGGGTTCAAAAATCTTTCAAAGAGTAAATCAAAGTTAATAGGATTTATATCAGTTATATTTAAAACATAAGCTACAAGAGAACCTGCACCTGATCCTCTACCAGGGCCTACAGGTATATTATTCTTTTTTGCCCATTTGATAAATTCCATTACAATAAGAAAATAACTTGAAAATTTCATTTTAACAATTATATTAAGTTCTGATTTTAATCTTTTTAGATATTTTTTTTTTTTTATATATCTTTTTTTTTTATCAGGAAATATAGTTATCAATCTCTTAATAAGACCATTTTTTGCACAAGAAATAAGATAATTTTCATTAGAAATATTATTAATTTTAAAACTTGGTAAATAATATTTGTTTAATTTTATTGTTACATTACATCTTTTGGCAATTTCCACAGTATTAATTAAAGATTCTGGAATATCAGAAAATAATTTAAGCATTTCATTTTCACTTTTAATATATTGTTCAGAACTATAATTATTTAATAATTCATATTCTTTTATCGTAATACCTTTATTTATAGCAACTCTTATTTTATGTGCTTCAAAATCTGACTTTTTTATAAAACGAACATCATTAGTAGCTACTAATGGTAGTCCATATATATTAGATAAATTTAAAGCTAAAGATATATAATCTTCTTCATTTTTTCTCTTAGTTCTTATAAGTCCAATATAATATCTATTTGAAAAATATTTATTATAAAATGATAAACATTTTTTAATATTTACTAAATTATTTGCCATTAAACATTTTCCAAGATCACCATTTTGAGCACCTGAAATTAAAATTAATCCTTCATTATACTTAATAAGTAATTCTTGTGTTATAACAGGACCATTAATATTATATCCGCTTTTATAAGAATCAGAAATCATAGATATTAAATTTTTATAACCAGTATTATTTAATGCTAAAATAGTTAATTCTGATATTTCATTTGCTATAATATTATTATATATTAAAACATCAGCTCCAATTATTGGTTTTATACCTGATTTATAAGATTTTATATAAAATTTAATTAAACCACATAAATTAGAAAAATCTGTAATAGCAATTGATACCATATTATATTTAATTACTGTTGTAATTAAATTATCTATTTTAATTAGACCATCAATCATAGAATGATCACTATGTAATCTTAAATGAACAAATTTAGGTTCTGACATAAATAATATCCATTTTTAATTATAAATTAATTAATTTATATATTTTTTTAAAACTGTTTATTTTATATAAATTGTAATAATAATTTTTCTTTATTTAAGAATATAATTCTAATTTTTTTAATATATAAATCTGTTATTTTTTGTATTTCTTTTTTAAATCTATCGTTATCATTTTGACTAATTTTTTTTTTTTTAATTAAAATTTTAATTTTTAATTTATAATATCTTCTTATATTTCTGATTGAAATTTTACTAATTTCAGAATATTTTTTAACTAATTTTATTAATTCTTTTCTTCTATTTTCATTAATTTTAGGTATATGAACTTTAATTGTATTATTTAATAAAATTGGATTTACACCTAAATTTGAAGATAAAATAGATTTTTTTATTAATGATATTAATTTAATATCAAAAACATTAATAGAAAGAGAATTATAACTTTCAGTATTAATATTAGCTAATTTATCTAAAGTGTAAATATTACCATAACATTTTATTTTTATTTTTTTCAAAAAATCAGGTGATGCTCTACTAGTTCTTATTTCATTTAATTTTTTTTTAAATAATTCAATACATTTATTCATTTTATTATTTATATTATTAATCTCATTAATCATGTATACAACCTTTTATTTGTATTTAATAAGATTCATATCTAATTTTATTAAAATTTTAAAAAAAATTATTTAATTAAATAAATAATATATGTAATTATATTTCAAATATAATAAAATTATTTATTTTAGTTTTTTTTAATTTTAAAATTTGATTTATTTGTTTTTTATTATCCATAATAAATTCTTGATTATTTAATGCAATTTCTTTTATAAATTTATTAATTTTACCAATAACTATTTTTTTTGATATTTTATTTGTTTTTCCAGAATTAATTGCAATTTCCATTTCTATTTTTTTTTCATTATGTAATAAAGTATTTGGTATATCTATTAAATTTATATATTTTGGTTTAAATGCTGCTATATGCATAGCAATTTTATTTAAAAAATTATCTTTACATTTTGTTGATGATACAATAACACCTATACGTGATCTATGTAAATAAAATCCTATACTTTCTCCTTTTAAATAACTTAATTTTTTTATTTTAATATTTTCACATACCTGTGATATTAAATTTTCACGTTTTAATTTAAACTTATTTTTTATGATATTTATATCATATATATTTTTATTTAATACATAATTTAAAATTTCTTTACCAAATAATTTAAATTTATTATTTTTTGATACAAAATCTGTTTCACATTTTATTTTTAACATGATTATAATATTATTAATAGATTTTTTAATTAAAATAATACCATTTGAAGTGTCATTATTATTTTTTTTTATTAAAATTTTTTTTCCATATTTGCGCATTAAATTAATAGCTAATTTTATATCTCCTTTTGATTCAAGAAGAGATTTTTTACATTCTAAAATACTAATTCCAGTTAACTTACGTAATTTTTTAATATTATTAATAAGAATATTATTCATATTTATTACCTTATTTAATTTTCATGTTAATATTTATATATATTCAATTATCTATAATTAAAATTATATTTTAAAAAATTAATGTTAATTTTAATTATATTTAAATTTTAGATATTGTTTTTATTTTCAATATTTTGCATAGCATTAGTTAATGCAATTAAATAAAGATTTATTGCACTTTTAGAATCATCGTTACCAGGAATAACAAAATCAATACCTTCTGGATTAGAATTAGTATCTACTATGGAAAATATTGGTATATTGATATTTAAAGCTTCTTTAATAGCAATACTTTCATGTTTTGCATCAATAATAAAAACAGCATCAGGAAGACCATTCATATCTTTAATACCACCTAAACTATTTTGTAATTTGTTTAATTTTCTAGTTCTTATTAATATTTCTTTTTTTGATAATTTTTTAAAAGTACCATCATTTAATTGATTTTCTAAATTTTTTAGATTTTTAATTGAATTACGAACAGTTTTCCAATTTGTTAACATACCTCCCAACCATCTATGATTAATAAAAAATTGACCACATTTAATTGCAGTATCTTTTATTGCAACTCTTGCTGCTTTTTTAGTACCTATTAATAATATTTTTTTTTTTTTAGATGTTAAAATATTAATTTCAGATAAAGCTTTATTAAACATTAATATAGTTTTTTCTAAATTTATTATATGGACTTTATTACGAGCACCAAATATAAAAGGTTTCATTTTTGGATTCCAATAACGGGTTTGATGTCCAAAATGAACACCTGCATTTATCATTTCATGAATCGAAATATTAGACATAATAAACCTCTTTTAAATTTATTTATTAAATGTATTATTTAAATAATAACATATATATATTTCAAATATATATATATGTTATTATTTAAATAATACATTTAATAAATAAATTTAAATTAGGATATATAAATGAATCATTATATTAAAAATATTAATAAAATAAATAATTTAAGAATTGTTGGAAGATTATCAGCTAAAGTATTAGAAAAAATTAAACCTTATATTAAACCTGGTATAAGCACAGGAGAAATAGATGATTTATGTTATAAATATATAACTCAAAAATTAAATGTGCAATCTGCTTCTTTAGGATATCATGGTTTTCCAAAATCTGTTTGTATTTCTGTAAATGAAGTTGTGTGTCATGGAATACCTGGTTATAATCAAATTCTTCAAAATGGAGATATTTTAAACATAGATATTGCTATTTTTAAAAATGGATTTTATGGTGATACATCTAAAATGTTTTTTGTTGGAAAACCTTCTAAAATTGCAAAAAAATTATGTAAAATAGCTAAAAATAGTCTTTATCTTGCAATTCTAATTATCAAACCTGGATTAAAAATTAAAGAAATTGGAAAAAAGATTCAAAATTATGTTGAATCTAAAAAATTTTCTATAGTACGTGAATATTGTGGTCATGGAATAGGAAACAAATTTCATGAATATCCACAAATATTACATTTTAATTCTGATGAAAATAATATTTATTTAAAAAATGGTATGGTTTTTACAATTGAACCAATGATAAATTTAGGAAGTAATCAAGTTACTTTAATGCAAGATGGATGGACAGTAAAAACTAAAGATAATAAAATATCTGCACAATATGAACACACAATTGTTGTAAATAAAAATGGATGTGAAATTTTAACTTTAAGAAAAAATGAAATATTGCCTTTTGAGATTTTAAATTAAATATAATTTATATTAAATAAATTTAATTAAAAATCTTTAGGTAGTTTTTTAATACCAATAACTTGTTCATTTTTTTCTGTTCGAATTAAAATAACACCTTTAGTATTTCTTTTGACAATATTTATTTCATTAACATTTATTATTACTAGCATACCTTTATTTGTGATAATACAAACTTTATCTGAATTTTCAACTTGAATAGATCCAACTACTCTTACATTTCTTTTTTTTAAATTTATTGATATGATTCCGCATTTTGCTCTAGATTTAGAAGGATATTCAGATTGATAAGTTCTTTTTCCATATCCATTTCTTGTTATAGTTAATATAGTGCTTTTTATTTCTTTTTGGATTACCATAGATGCTAAAAAATCTCCTTCAATCATATTAATACCTTTCACACCTGAAGAATTCCTATTCATATTTCTTACTTGATTTTCATTAAATTTTATTACTTTGCCATATGCAGAAAATAACATAATATCATTATTACCATTAGTAATATTAACATCTATTATACTATCATTTTTTTTAAGTTTTATAGCTTTGATACCTTTTTTACGTGATCTAAAAAAATTTATTAATGAGGTTTTTTTAACTATTCCTTGTTCAGTTGCAAATATAATATATTTGTTTTTAAAATATTTTTTTATTGGATAAATAAATGTTATTTTTTCTTTTTCTGATAAAGAAATTATATTTATAATATTTAAACCTTTACTTTTTTTATCATATTTTCTAATTTGTTCAACTTTGTACCAATATACTTTACCAAAATTAGAAAATAAAAGCAGTGTATCACATGTATTAGCAATTTGGATTGTTTTTATAAAATCTTCTTCTTCTAAATTAGATATAGATTTTCCTTTTCCTCCTCTGTGTTGAGATTCATATTCTGAAATTTGTTGATATTTAATATATCCATTATATGAAATAGTAATAATTATATTTTTACTATTTAATATATGTTTTTCATCATAATGTTTTTTATTATTTAAAATTTCTGTTTTTCTTTTATCTTTATATTTTTCTTTTATTTCTATTAATTCTGATTGTATAATTTTTATTAACTCATAATTATTTTTTAAAATATTTTTATTTTTTTTTATTTTAGTAAAAATATTAATATATTCTTTTTCAATATTATTTATTTCAATACAAGTAATATTTTGTAATTTAATATTTAAAATAGCTTTTGTTTGATTATTGTTTAAATAATAAATATATTTATTATTCTTTATTTTTTTATTAAATGTATTATTAATAGATTTTTTAAATAAAATAAATTTTTTATTAAAATACCATGGTTTAGATAATAATTTTTCTTTTGCTTTTTTAGGTGTTTTAGATTTTAAAATTAAATTTATAATATAATCTATATTATTAATAGCTATATATAAACCTTCTATTATTTTATATCTTTCTTTTAACTTTTTTAATTTAAAAACCGTTCTTCTAAAAATTATTTCTTTTCTATGTTTAATAAAATAATATATCATCTTTTTAAGAGATAGTAATTTAGGTTGACCGTTGCAAAGAGCAACCATATTTATTCCAAATGTAATTTCTAATTGAGTATTTGAAAATAATTTTTTTAAAATAATAGAAGTTATACTAAATTTTTTAATTTCAATTACTATTCTTAAACCATCTTTATCTGACTCATCTCTTATATTACTTATTCCTTCTATTTTTTTATATTTTACTAAATTTGATATTTGTTTTATTAATTTAGATTTATTTACTTGATAAGGTATTTCATTTATAATAATACATTCACGTCCATGTTTGCCATATTTTTTTATTTTTGCTCTAGATTTTATATATATTTTTCCATATCCGGTTTTATAAGCTTTTTTTATCCCTTTTTGTCCTTTTATAATTGCATAAGTTGGAAAATCAGGTCCTGGTATATATTGCATTAATTCTTTTAAAGTTATATTTTTATTTTTAAGATATGCTAAACAACCATTAATTATTTCTGACATATTATGTGATGGTATATTGGTGGCCATTCCAACAGCTATTCCAGAAGATCCATTTATTAAAAGATTTGGAATTTTTGAAGGTAAAATATTTGGAATTTTATGTGTTCCGTCATAATTTAAATAAAAATCAACTGTATTTTGTTCTATATCTGAAATTAATTCATATGAAATTTTTGACATTCTTATTTCTGTATATCTCATTGCAGCTGCAGAATCACCATCAATAGAACCAAAATTACCTTGACCATCTATTAATTTATATCTTAATGAAAAAGATTGAGCCATTCTTACTATTGAATCATATACCGCAGAATCTCCATGTGGATGATATTTACCTATAACATCACCTACTATTCGAGCAGATTTTTTATAATTTTTATTATAAAAATTTTTTAATATATACATTGCAAACAAAATTCTTCTATGTACAGGTTTTAAACCATCTCTAACATCTGGCAATGCTCTTCCAACAATAACAGACATAGCATAATCTAAATATGATTGTTTAAGTTCTTCTTCTATTAATATATTTTTTTCGTTTTTATTTGGTTCTATCATTAAATATATATCCTTAATTAATATATAAATTAAATTTATTAATAAATTTATTTAATATATTAAATATTTTAAAAAATCAAGAAAATTATTTTGTTAATTTTTAAAATTATATAATTTTTTATAAAATAATTTATATTATTATTTATATTTAATATTTAAGTCAATCAAAATTATTTTTTTAAATATAATTTTTTTAAATATAATGATTTTATTAAAATTTTTAATTTTTTTATTTAGCAATAAAATTTTATATTAATTTATATTGAATTAATTTTATTATAAATTAATAAAATCATTAAATTAATTAATTAATAATTAAACATTAAATATATTTATACATGAATACATGGTCTGATGTTTTATATGATGTTAAGAAAATGTTTTTTTTTACAAAAATGATAAATTTAATTCGTAAAAAAAGATTATATGGAAATATAATACATCCAAAATCAAATGCAGTATTTAATGTTTTTAAATTTACTAAATTTCAAAATATCAAAGTAGTTATAGTGGGACAAGATCCTTATTGTGATTTTAATCAAGCAAATGGTTTGGCTTTTTCTGTTAATAAAGGATTACCAATACCTCCTACACTAAAAAATATTTATAAAGAATTATATCAAGATATTAATGATTTTATTATACCTAAACATGGATTTTTAAAGAGCTGGTCAAATCAAGGTGTTTTATTATTAAATTCTATTTTAACAGTTGAACATAAAAAACCACATTCTCATTCAAATATAGGTTGGGAAGTATTTACAGATTTAATTATTAAGATAATAAATTATCATTTTACTGGAATTATTTTTTTATTATGGGGTTTATATGCTCAAAAAAAAATAAAATTTATAAATACTGATAAACATTTTATTTTAAAAACTTATCATCCAAGTCCATTATCAGTTCATTATGGTTTTTCAGGTTGTAATCATTTTTCTAAAACTAATTTTATTTTAAAAAAAAATATTAAAAAACCTATTAATTGGAAATCAATAATAATTTAAATTATTATAATAATATTTATTATGAAACATTATTTGCAAAATAAATATTATTATTATAATCGCTATATATATAGCGATTATAATAATAATATTTATTTTGCAACACTTACCAATGCAGGACGAATAAGTCTTCCATTTAGTATATATCCTTTTTGCATGATATTAATGATACAATTAGATTTAAATTGATCTGATTGAATTACATTCATTGCTTGATGAATATTAGGATCGAATATTACATTTACATCATTTATTACACTGAGTCCAAATTTATTAAAAGTACCTAATAAAAATTTAAATGTTAAATTCAAACCTTCATAAATAGATTTAAGTTTTAAATTTTTTTTATCAAATATATCTATTGTTTTTTCTAAGCTATCAATTACTGGTAGTAATTCAATAGTAAATTGTTCTATAGCAAATTTGTTTATTTTTTTTATATCTTTTTCATTTCTTTTAATTAAATTTTCTATTTCAGCCCTATATCTTAAAAAATTATTATTAGTTATTTCTTTTTCTTTTTTTAAAGTTTTTTTCAATTTTTTAATATATTTATCTTTAATATCAAAAGATTTAATTTCATTTTTTTTATTTTCTAAATTTATATTTTTTTCTTCACTTTTCTTTTTAAAACATTTATCATTTATAATGTTATTCTTATTATTATTTAGCATTAATTTTCTCCAATTTATTTTTAATTTATTCAAATAATATTTGTATATTACATTTATATTTAAAAAATATTTAATTCTAATAAAATATTTATTTTAATTAAAAAATTAAACAATTTGTTTATTTTAAATATGTATTTAATTAATAAATTTTTTAAATTTGTTTTCTAAACATAATAATAGTTCTTTTTAACTTTAATGTTTATATATGTTTTTAATTAAATAAAAACCTAATAATATCATAGGTATTGATAATATTTGACCTATAGTAAAATAATTTAATAAAATAAATTTTTTATCAGATTGTCTAAAATATTCTAATAAAAATCTAAACAATCCATATAATATAAGAAATAATCCAGATATACTTCCTGTTGGTCTTTTTTTTTTAATAAATAAATTAATCATAATAAATAAAATAAAACCTTCTAAAAAAGATTCATACAGTTGTGAAGGATGCCTAGGTAATCTCCCATATTTACTGAATAAATATTTAAATTTATTATTATTTTTTATTTGTTTCAAATCATCTTTTAAAGAATTTTGAAATAAAATTATTATAGGTAAATTAACAGAAACAATTCCATATAATTCACCATTTATAAAATTACCTAATCTTCCAATTCCAATACATAATGGAATTATAGTTGAAATAAAATCAGTAATTTTATAAAAATTTGTTTTTTTTTTATTAATTAAAAATAATTTAATAGTTACAATAACTCCTATTAAGCCACCATGAAATGACATACCACCATACCATATTTTAAACAAGTAAAATGGATTATTTATAAAATTTATTATTTTATATACTAAAACATAACCTATTCTGCCTCCTATTAAAATACCTAAAAAAATATAATATATTAAATTTTCTAATTTTTTTTTAGAAATAAAAATAATTTTGATATTATCATATTTTTGTTTTGCTAATATTAAAGATAAAATAAATCCTATTATATACATAAAACCATACCATCTAAAATAAAATTTTCCTAATTTTAATATATAAGGATTTATTGAATAATATATTAAATATTTTTGTATCATTTTCAATCACATATAATAAATTTAGTAAATATATTTAAATTAAAAATATTAAAAGTTGTTTAATTTTAAATTATATAATGTTATATTTAAAAAATATAATTTTTTAAAAATCTCATTTAAATTAATTTTGTATTTTATAAAATATAAAAAATTTTTAAATTAATTTAATTAAGTTTAGTTTAAAGGATTTAAATCATGGCAAGAATATGTGTAGTAACAAAAAAAAAAACAATAAGCGGTAATAATAAATCACACGCAATGAATAAAACAAAAAGAAAATTTTTAACTAATATTAATTATCATCGTTTTTGGATAAATAATAAAAAAAAATTTATTTCTCTTCGTGTATCTTCTAAAGGTATTAGAATAATAAATAAAAAAGGTATAGAAGTGGTTTTAAAAAAAATCAAATCAAATAAAAATATAAATAAATAAGGAAATGAATTAATGTCTAAAAAAAAAATAAAAATAATTAAACTTTTATCTTCTTCAGGAACAAAACATTTTTATACAACAACTAAAAATAAAAAAAATTTATTAAAAAAATTAATTTTGAAAAAATATGATCCAATTTTTAAAAAACATGTAATTTACAATGAAGTTAAATTAAAATAATTTTTCAAAAAATTTAAAATTTTATAAAACATTAATAGAATTAAATAATTTGAAATATAATTCTAAACGTTTTTTAATAGAAATTTGACTATAACGTATCCATGATCTAGGATCATAGTATCTTTTATTTGGAATAAATAAACCTTGTTTATTTCCTAATTGTGTTTTCAAATAATCTTTATTTTTAATATAGTAATTTAAAATACCTTTCCATGTTGACCATTGTATGTCTGTATCTATATTTATTTTTACAACACCATATTTTATTGACTCTTTTATTTCTTTTATATTAGAACCAGAACCTCCGTGAAATACTAAATTTAATGAATTAAAAGGCAAATTAAATTTTTTTGAAACATATTTCTGTGATTTATAAAGTATATTAGGTTTTAATTTTACATTACCATATTTATATACACCATGAACATTACCAAAAGAGGCTGCAATTACAAATCTTGGACTTATTTTAATAAGATTTTTATAAACATATGATATATCTTTAGGATTAGTGTATAAAAAAGAATTATCAAGGTTGGTATTATCTATTCCATCTTCTTCTCCTCCTGTACAACCTAATTCAATTTCTAAAGTCATATCAATTTTAGACATTTTTTTAAAATATTTAGAACTTAAATTAATATTTTTTTCTATAGTATTTATAGATAAATCTATCATATGTGATGAAAATAAAGGTTTACCAGTAATAGAATAATATTTCTTTCCATACTTTAACATGCCATCAATCCAAGGAAGTAATTTTTCACAACAATGATCTGTATTTAATATAACAGGTATACCATAATGAGATGCGACTTGATGTACATGAAGAGCACCACTTATTGCTCCTATTACAGCATTGTTTTGTTTTTTGTTATTTTTTTTAATTCCATTACCTAATATAAATTTTGAACCGCTATTAGAAAATTGTATTATTATAGGTGATCGTACTTTAGCTGCTGTTTCTAAAACAGCATTGATTGAATCAGTACTTATACAATTCACTGCAGGAATAGCAAAAGCGTTTTTTTTTGCATAATGATAAATTTTTTGAACATCATTTCCTGTTATTACTCCTGGTTTTACAAAGTCTAAAATTTTAGACATATAAATTTGTTCCTTTTTATAAAACGATTAAAATTAATTTTATTAATTAAATTTAAATAATATTAAATTAATTATTTAAAAATAATTTTATATTAAAATTATTTTGAATATTTTTCTAACATGGAAATAACTGGTAATTTTTTACCTTCTATAAAATTTAAAAAAGAACCTCCCCCTGTAGATATATATGATACTTTATCATAAATACCACAAAGTTCAATTGCAGCAATTGTATCCCCCCCACCTACTACAGAAAACACATTATTTTCTGATATATAATTAGCTATTGATTTTGTTCCTTGTTGAAAATTACTATTTTCAAATAATCCTAAAGGACCGTTCCATAATATTGTTTTAGATTTTTTTAAATTATTTAAAATATTATTAATTGATATATTACCTATATCTAATATTTTTTCATCATTTTTAATATCATATATTGATTTATTTAATACATTAGATAATGTATTTAAATTATTACTTACTTTAACATCAACAGGTAATAATATATTTTTATTCTTTAATAAAATATTTTTAGCTGAATCAATTAAATCATATTCATATATTGATTTACCTATATTCAATCCTTTAGATGCTAAAAAAGTATTTGCTACACCTCCACCAACAATAATTTTATCTGAAATTTTAGATAAAGATTCTAATATATTTAATTTTGTAGATATTTTAGATCCACCAATTATTGATATCATTGGACGTAAAGGATTTTTAATAATTTTACTTAAATTTTTAATTTCATTATTAAATAAAAAACCAGCACAAGATATTTTTGAAAAATTACCTACTCCTACTGTTGATGATTCCAATCTATGGGCAGAAGCAAAAGCATCCATTACAAATATATCACAAAGTTTTGAATATTTTTGTGATAATTTTATATTATTTTCTTTTTCACCTTTGTTAAATCTCACATTTTCTAAAACTGTTAAATAATTTGGTAAAGGATTAAAACCATTAACATAGTTTTTAACTAGACGAATTGGTAAGGAAATATGTTTTTTTAAGAAATTTACTATTGGTTTCATAGAAAATTGATCGTCATATATTCCTTCTTTAGGTCTACCTAAATGAGAAGCTATAATAACAATAGCTTTCTTATTAATTGCATATTTAATTGTTTTTAAAGATTTGATAATACGTGTATATGAAATTATTTTACCATCTTTCATGGGTACATTCATATCACAACGTATCAAAACTTTCTTTTTTTTTATATTAATTTCTGATATTAATATCATTTTTATATCCAATTTTTAGTTAATCTGTTTTGAATTTATTTTTTATTATAAATAATATTTTATTTATTTTTTTTGCACTAATGTTATTTTTTTGATTTATTAATATAATTTATAGCAAATTTAATTCTTTTTATAGATCTTAATTTCCCTATTTCAAATAAAGTAATATCAATAGATGGTGAACATTTACTACCAGTAATTGCTACACGAATAGGCATAGTAATTTTACTAAATTTAACTCCAAGATCATAAGATATTTCATAAATAGAATTTTTAATATTATCTTTATTCCAATTTTCTATTTTATCTATTTTAATTAAAATTTTATTTAAAATATTTAAATTATGTATATTTAAATATTTAATAGAATCTTCTTTATTAAAATATTTAAAATCTTCATAAAAATAACGACATTTAACAGCCATTTCTTTTAAAGTTTTGCAATTGTTTTTAAAAATATTTACAATATTAGATATTTTTGGACCTGTATTTATATTTATTTTTGCTTTTTGCATAGTCCATAATAAATTATTTACAATTTGTTTATGAGGTAAATTTTTAATATAAAAATGATTTAACCAAATTAATTTCTTGATATTAAAATAACTTGGTGATTTACTAATACAATCTAGATTAAATAATTTTTGCATTTCATGAATATTAAATATTTCTTTATTTTTATATGACCAACCTTGTCTTAATATATTATTTAACAAAGCCTCTGGTAAAAATCCTTCATCTCTAAATTTTAAAATATTTAAAGAATTATCTCTTTTAGAAAGTTTTTTACCATTATTATTTAATATAATTGATAAATGAGCATAAAATGGTATTGGTGCATTTATAGATTTTAATATATTAATTTGTCTAGGGGTATTATTAATATGATCTTCGCCTCTTATAATATGACTAATATTCATATCTAAATCATCTACAATAACACAAAAATTATATGTAAATGAGCCATCAGTTCTTTGTAAGATTAAATCATCTAATTCAATATTTTTAAATTCTATATTTCCTCTAATTATGTCTTTAAAAAAAACCGATCCAGTTTGAGGATTATTAAATCTAATAACATAATTTTTATTTTTAAAATAACTATTGTTTTTTTTACAAAAACCGTCATATTTAGGTTTCTTTCCTAAATAAATTTGATTTTTTCTTAAATTTTGTAATCTTTCTATTGAACAATAGCATTTATATGCTTTTCCATTTAATATCATTTTATTAATAATTGCATTATAACGTTTTAATCTTAATTTTTGAAAATAAGGACCTTCATCCCAATTTATATTTAACCATTTCATACTATTTATTATAGATTTTATGCTATTTTTTTTGAAACGTTTATTATCTGTATCTTCGATTCTAAAAATAAACTTTCCTTTTTTACTTCTAGCAAATAACCATGAAAATAAAGCAGTACGAATACTACCTATATGTAAACATCCAGTAGGGCTAGGTGCAAAACGAGTTTTAATTATCATATTTTTAAAAAATTTATAATTAAATTTAATTAATTCAAATATTTATATTTATTAATATTTTATTTATATAATATTAATATTATTAAAATAATGATATAATTTTAAATAAAAAATAAATTTTATCATAAAAATAAACTTAATTATAGTTGTTTAAATAAATTTAATATTTAATTTTTAAAAATTTTTTGATAAAACAGTTGACTATTTAAGTATTTTTCTTATAAAATATATTATAAAGGTGATTAGCTCAGATGGAAGAGCACCTCCCTTACAAGGAGGGGGTCGGCGGTTCAAATCCGTCATCACCTAAGAAAGGGTCGTTAGCTCAGTTGGTAGAGCAGTTGACTTTTAATCAATTGGTCACAGGTTCGAATCCTGTACGACCCAAATTTATATAAATTTAAAATTAACAGTAATTTATTTTATTAAATTAAAAAATTTAAAATAAATAAAAATAATTTTTTGAATATTAAAGGTGTGAATAATTATATGTGTATTAAATTTATTTTATTAATTATAAAATTAATTTTATTTATAATAAATAATTTTAATATTAATTAACATTTAAATATCAGTCAAAAAATTTAAAAAATTTTATTAAATTGACTGATATTTTTTATAATTTTTTTTTTTTTTTTTATATATGGTTATTTATATACATTATTAACTCTAATACTTTATTAGAATATCCTGTTTCATTATCATACCAAGAAACTAATTTAATAAAATTGTTATTTAACATTAAACTTGTTTTAGAATCAAATATAGAAATTAATTTATTTCCATTAAAATCACTTGAAACAACTTCTTCATCTGTATAACCTAGTATACCTTTTAAATCTGTTTTAGAAGCATTTTTAATTACATAACAAATTTCTTTATATGTAGTTGGATTATCCAATCTAACAGTTAAATCAACAACAGAAACATTAATTGTAGGAACACGAAATGATATTCCGGTTATTTTACCATCAAGATCAGGTATTATTTTACCTACTGCTTTAGCAGCACCTGTAGAAGAAGGAATAATATTATAAGAAGCACTTCTCCCCCCCCTCCAGTCTTTTAATGATGAACTATCAACTGTTTTTTGTGTTGATGTAGTTGAATGGACTGTTGTCATAAAAGCTTCAACTATTCCAAAATTATCATTTAATACTTTAGCTATAGGAGCTACACAATTAGTAGTGCATGAGGCATTAGATATTATTTTTTGATTATTATATGTTTTATGATTAACACCCATCACAAACATTGGAGTATCATCTATTGATGGACCTGTTATTATTACTTTTTTAGCACCTGACATTATATGATAATTAGCATATTCTTTATTTAAGAAAAATCCAGTAGATTCAATTACAATATCTACATTAACTTTATTCCAATTTATATTTCTAGGATCTTTTTCATGAAAACATTTTATTTTTTTGTCATTATCAATAATTAAATTATCATTTTCTATTTTTATTTTTTTTTTAAAAATACCATGTATAGTATCATACTTTAACATATATGCTATATGATCTATTGGTATTATATCATTTATACCAACTATTTCTATTTGTTTAAATTCTTGAGCTTCTCTAAAGAGAATGCGACCTATACGTCCAAATCCATTTATTCCTATTTTAATAGTCATATTTTATACCATCTATATTTGAAAATATATATTGAATTAAAACTAAATTAATTAATTTTTATATTTAATTATAAATACGTTTTCTAATGATTTCAAAAAGTAAAATTCCTGTAGCAACAGAAACATTTAATGATGAAATAAATCCTAACATTGGAATACTTACAAGTATATCACAATTCTTTTTAGTTAATTTTCTTAACCCTTTGTCTTCTGAGCCTACAACTAAAGCTAACGAACCTGATATTTTAATATTAAAAATATTATTTTTAGAATTAATAACAGACCCTATTATATAAATATTATTTTTTTTTAATAAAATTAATGTTCTTGATATATTAATAACTTTTATTATTTTTAAATTATAAATTGATCCACTAGATACTTTTTCAACAGTAGAATTAATAGGTGATGATCTATTTTTAGGTATAATAACAATATTAACACCTGCGGCTTCAGCAGATCTTAAACAAGCACCTAAATTATGTGGATCTTTTATACCATCTAAAACTAATATTATATTTTTTTTTCTTTTTTTTAAAATATTTAGTAAATCATTTTCATTATTTTGTTTTATATTTTTGATTAAAGCAAAAATACCTTGATGTAATTTTTTATTAATTTTATTTAAAATAAATTTATTATTATTTAATTTTATTTTAATACCTTTTTTATAAATTTTTATTAATAATTTTTTTAAACGAGAACTATTATTCTTTTTAAATAAGTAAACACATATTAAAATATCTGGATTTATTTTATAAACTTCATTTATAGTATGAATACCATATATAATTTTAAACATTATTTTAATTATTTAAGATAATTTAATTTATTAAATTATTTAAATTTAAATAATTTATTTTATTTAAATAAATATAATAAAAAATCTAAAATAAAATATAATTTATATATTATATATATTGATAATTAATTATAAATTATATTTAAAATGTTTTTAACATTATCTTTAATATTTATTCCATTAATATAATTAATATTATTTATTTTTTTTATCCAATTTATTTGTTTTTTTACAAGATTTATATTGGATCTTATTACTTGTATGATCATATTTTCATATTTTATGTTTCCTAAAATATATTCATACATTTGTCTATATCCAATACATTTCATAGAAATCATATTTCGATTAATTTTTTTTTTATTTATTAGATTTTTTACTTCATATTCAAATCCATTATTTAACATTTTATTAAATCTTTTATAAATTTTATTATAAATTAATTCAATATTTACAGGAAATATTGCAAAAATATACATTTTATATTTTAATGTACTATATTTTTTTTTAATTAAATATGTTTTTTTTTTATTTGCAATAAAGTTAATTTCTAATGCTCTTGATATTCTTTTAAAATCATTAAAATGAATTTTGTTTGCTGTATTTTTATCAATTTTATATAAAATATTATATAATCCAATGTTTCCTATTTCTTTTTGTTTTTTTTTAATTAAATATCTTATTTTTAAATTAGGAGGTGGTAATATAGGAAAACCTTCTATTAACATTTTAAAGTAAAGAATACTACCGCCAACTAATAAAGGTATTTTACCTAATTTAGTAATTTTTTTCATTTTATTAATTGCATCTAAACAAAAATTGATCGACGAATATGTTTCACATGGTTCTTTAATATTAATTAAATGATGAGTATTATTAAATAAAGTTTTTAAATTAGGTTTATTTGTTCCTATATTCATTTCTTTATAAATTAAAGCTGAGTCTACACTTATAATTTCAGATGATATATATTTTTTTAAATTAATTGCTAAATTAGTTTTTCCTGATGCAGTTGGGCCCATAATAAATATGGTTTTTGGATACAAATTAGATTTATAAAAATTCATATTTTATTTTATATAAAAATATTATATAATATTTTTATTATTGCGGGAGCTGGATTTGAACCAACGACCTTCGGGTTATGAGCCCGACGAGCTACCAGACTGCTCCACCCCGCGTCTAATATTTATAATATACTTTAATTATAAATAAAATGCAACTTTTTATTTTAAAATATAAAAAATATATTTTTATATTAAAATATATTAATTAATATTATTAGATAATAAATTTATATTTTATAAATTTAATAAATAAACAATATTTAATATTTAATTTTTTAAATTATTTTTCAAAAATCTTTAAATTAAATATTTTTGTGAATAAAAATGTGCAATAGCCATTGCTAATGCATCTGATTCATCATTTTTTATATTAAAAGGAAGTTTAAATAAATTAATAATAAAGTTTTTAACATCATTTTTATTTGCTGATCCTATTCCTGTCACCAGTTTTTTAACTTTACTAGATGTATATTCAAAAATTAATAAATTCAAATTAATAGCTGCTATAATAGCAACACCTCTTGCTTGACTAAGCTTAATAATTGAATTAGTATTTTTATAAATAAAAACTTTTTCAATTGATAAACATTTAGGTTTGAATTTTTTAATTATATTTGTTAATTCTGAATAAATAATTTTTAATCTATCACTTAAATTATTTAACTTTGTTAAAATACAACCACTTTTGATATAAACTATTTTTTTTTTATATTCACGTATAATACCATATCCTGTAATTCTATATCCTGGATCAATACCTAATATTATTGTCATATAATTCACTTTTAAATAAATTAAGTATGATTTAATTAATTAAAATATTTTTAAAAATATTTTAAATATTAATATTTTTTAAAAAATTTTTAACAAATAAATAATATTTATTATTTAAATATTAAAAATTAATTTTTAAATTATATATTATTTGTTAATTATTTTATGTATATATTTAATATATATAAATATATTAAATTAATAATAATGTTTGGAATTTTATTTCAAAATATATATTTTATTTTTATTTAATTTTAATAAATTGTTTATTTTTAAATAATTTAATAATAAATATATTATAACTTTTTAATATAATTATATTTTATTAAATTTATTTTTTAATAAATTATTATTTATTTAATTTATTAAATCAGGAGCGTTAATCATAAGATCTACTGCATTGGTAGTTTTTGGAAACGCAATAACATCGCGAATATTATTAGTTCCAGTTAAAAGCATAACTAAACGATCTAAACCTAATGCAATACCCATATGAATGGGTGCGCCATATTTTAAAGCATTAAGAAAAAATCCATATTTTCTTTTTTGTTCACTTTCATTAATACCTAAAATTTTGAAAATAATTTTTTGTATATTGATATTATTAATACGAACAGAACCGCTTCCTATTTCATATCCATTAATAACCAAATCAAATGAATTTGATATTACTTTTTTAGGACAATGTATAAGATTTTTATCATTTATTTTTTTTGGTGAAGTAAATGGATGATGAAAAGATTTTATTTTTTTATTTTTTCTTTTATAAAACATTGGAAAATCCACAATCCATACTGGTTTCCAAGAATTAATATTTGTTATATTTAAATCAAATCCAATTTTAGTACGTAAATAACCTAAAGCATTATTAACATTGATTAAATTACCTGAAATTATTAAAATAATGTCATTATTTTTTGATTTAGTTATAGATATTATTTTTTTCATGATATTTATATCAAAAATATGATTAATTGAAACTTGTATACCATTTAATCCAATATCAATGTTTTTTATTTTAATCCATATAAAATTATTTATTTTAAATAATTTTATTTTATTATAATAATTATTAATTTTTTTTCTACTTAAATATATACCTCCTGGTATTTTTAATGTTGATACTATTAAATTTTTATTTTTATTAAAATTATAAAAGGGGTTTATATTTTTTTTTTTAAATAATTTAGTTATATTAATTAATCTCATAGGATTACGTAGATCTGGTTTATCAGAACCAAATTTATTAATAGATTCTTTATAAGTAATTTTTTTAAAATTACCTATATTTATTCCATATATATTTTTCCATAAATTTTTAATCAATTTTTCTATTATTAAATGTAATTGTGATATTTTCATAAAAGATACTTCAATATCTATTTGTGTAAATTCTGGTTGTCTATCTGATCTTAAATCTTCATCACGAAAACATTTTACAATTTGATAATATTTATCAAATCCTGATAACATTAAAATTTGTTTAAATAGTTGGGGAGATTGAGGTAACGCATAAAATTTATTTTTATGTATTCTACTTGGAACGATATAATCTCTTGATCCTTCATTTGTAGATTTAGTTAAAATTGGCGTTTCAATATCAAGAAATTTTTCAGAATTCATAAAATTACGAATTAAATGAGATATTTTTGAACGAGTTTTTATTCTATATGTCATATTACTACTTCTTAGATCAAGATATCTAAATTTCATTCTTTGATCTTCACTGTTATTTTTATTAAAATCTATAGGACATGATTTAGATTTATTAATAATATTTAATTCAGTAGCTAATACTTCAATATTATTTTTTTGAATTATATTATTTTTATTTTTGTCAGGTCTTTTTCTCACAATTCCTGTTATTTGAATACAATATTCATTACGTAAATTTTGAGCTAAATTAAATATTTTTATTATTTTATTATCAAATATAATTTGTATCATACCTTCTATGTCACGAAGATCAATAAAAATAATTGATCCTAAATTACGAAATTTATTAACCCAGCCACATAATGTTACTTTTTGACCAATATTAGATAAGTTTACATCTCCACAATATAAAGTACGCATTTAAATATACTCTTAATAAATAAATAAATTAAAATGATATTTTTAAAAATAAATAATGAATATCATTTATTTTATATTTTTTAAAATTTAATTTAATTCTTATTAATAATTAATTATTTGTATTTATTCCAAAATCTATTATCTTTTTTAATCATATTAAAAGAAGAAATAGGTCCCCATGTTCCAGCTTTATAAAGTTGTGGTTTATCATTTTCTATACTCCAAGCATTTATAATTGAGTCTATCCATTTCCATGATGCTTCTATTTCTTCTTTACTCACAAAAAAATTTTGCATTTCTTTCATTAATCCTAAAAATATACGATCATAATCATTTTCTATATAAGATTTATTTTTATTAAAATTTAATTTTGAATTTAATTCATTATAATATAATTGATATATATTATCTAATCCTGTTATATTATTTAGTAATTGAATACTTATTTCTTCATTGGGTTGAATACGTATAGTTAACTTATTATTACTATTTAATTTTTTAAAATGTTCTTTAAATAAAGACATAGATGGTTTTTTAAAATAAATAACAATTTCAGAATATTTTGTTTTTAATCTTTTTCCTGTTCTTAAATAAAAAGGCACACCTGACCAAATTAAATTATCTATATTTACACGTATAGATACAAAAGTTTCTGTACAACTATTTTTATTCGCATTTTTTTCTTTAATATAACCAGGTACTTTCTTACCTTTTATAAAGCCAGAAGTATATTGTCCTCTAACAGTTGTGTCTTTAATATTACTATTATTAATAGGTCTAAGTGAACGTAAAATTTTTATTTTTTCATTTCTTATAAGATCATTAGTTAAACTTCTAGGTGGTGACATTGCTATTATAGTTAATATTTGTAACATATGACTTTGAACCATATCTCTCATTTGTCCAACCTTGTCAAAATAATTCCAACGATTTTCTATTCCTATATCTTCAGAAATTGTAATTTGAACATGATCTATATAACGATTATTCCAAGTAGAAATAAATATAGAATTAGAAAATCTAAAAGCTAATAAATTTATTATAACTTTTTTACATAAATAATGATCTATTCTATATATTTGTTTATTATTAAAATATTTAGACACTTGATCATTTATAATTTTATATGAAGATAAGTTAGTTCCTATTGGTTTTTCTATAACTACATAACTTTTTTTATTATTTAATTTGGCTTTACCTAATCCTTGACAAATAGATCCAAAAGTTTTTGGAGGCATTGCAAAATAATTTATTGTTATTCTTTTATTTTGATTTAATTTATTACTTAATAATTTAAAATATTTAATTTTATTAATATCTAATTTACAAAATTTTAATCTTTTACTAAATTTTTCCCATAATTTTTCATCTATTTGTTCTTTTATAAAAATTTTTAATGAGTTTTTAACTGATTTAATATAATTTGTAATATCCCAATTTATACGACTTACTCCTATTATTTTTGTTTCTGGATGAATTAAATTTAATTTTTCTAATCTATATAATGATGGAAATAATTTACGATAAGATAAATCACCTTTAGTACCAAAAATAACTAAATCACAAGCTTTTACTTTTGATTTAAATGACATATTTTTTCCTTTTTATTAAATTTATATATTATATACATAAATAATATATATTTTTAAAAAAATATTATGTTAATTAATAATTTTAAATTTTTTAAAAATATTAAATATATATAAATTAATTTTATTTAATTTAAATAAAAATTTTTATAATTATTAAATAATATTTACATCTTATTTGATGTTCTAATTCCTAATAAATATAATCCCAATTTTAAAGTTTTTCTTGTAAGTAAAAGTAATTTCATTCTAGAATTTAATATTTGATAATTGTTAGATTTAATAATTGAACATTTTTCATAAAAAGAAGAAAATAATACTGAAATATCATAAAGATATGAACATAAAATGTTAGGTGTTGCTTTGTTATATACTGAAATTAATATTTCTTCTAATTGTATTAATTTATTTGCTAATTTTATTTCATATTTTTGTTTAATATCAATAATATATATTAAAACTTTTTTATTTTTAAAATTACGTTCTATTATGGAAGAAATTCTCGCATATGCATATTGAATATATATATAAGTATTACCACTAAAATTTAACATATTATTCCAATTAAATATATAATTGTGCACACGATTTCTAGATAAATCATTATATTTAATGGAACCTATTCCAACTATTTTAGATAATTTTTCTAATTCTTTTTTTTTTATATTTGGATTTTTACTATTAATTAATATTTTTGCACGTAATATAGATTCATTTAAAAATGCAATAAGTTTAATATTAAAACCATCTCTTGTTTTAAACGGTTTTCCATTTGTATTTAATATCATGCCAAACATATAATGTTTCATGTAAACATTTTTAGGTACATATCCAGCTTTTCGTACTATTTTGAATATTTGCATTAAATATTGATTTTGGCGAGAATCAACAAAATATACGATTTTATCGGCTTTTAAAGTTTCATATCTATATTTAGCACAAGCAATATCAATTGCACTATATAAATAAGATCCATCATTTTTTTTAATAATAACTCCCATTTTATCACCATTTTTATTTTTAAATTCATTTAGAAAAATTATAATATTTCCATTTAAATTAAAAGCTATTTTTTTTTTAATTAGATCATTTATAATAAAAGGTAATAAATTATTGTAAAAACTTTCACCGTAAATGTCATTATTGTTTAATGTAACATTGAGTTTATCATAAATAATTTGATTTTTTTTAATACTATATAAAAGTATTTTTTTCCATAAATTTATACAAAATTTATCTCCATGTTGTAGTTTCACTAAATATTTTTTTGATAATTTACAAAATATTGAATCTTTTTTATAACTAATTTTTGCTAAACAATAATAATTTTCTAATTGAGACATTTTGATCTTAGATTTTGTAATTTTTTTTTTAACCATATATGCTATTAACATACCAAATTGTGTACCCCAGTCACCTATATGATTTACTTTTATAACATTTAAACCTAGAAATAATACTATTCTATAGTAAGCATCACCTATAATTGTTGATCTTAAATGTCCTACATGCATTTCTTTAGCTATATTTGGAGATGAATAATCTATTACTATCTTGTGAGATTTTAATTTTTTTATTCCAATTCTTTTTGATTTGATATAATTTAAAATTAAATTTTCTATAAATTTTATATTTATAAAAAAATTAATAAAACCTGGATATATAATATCAATTTTATTAATTAAACCTTTTAATTTTATAAAATTAACTATTCTTTTTGCTAATACTATAGAATCTATTCCAAATTTTTTGGCAATAAATATAATAAAACTTGATTGATAATTGCCAAATTTTAATATATTTGTTTTATTTATATTTATTAAATAATTTTTTTTTAATCCAAAAAATATAAAAATATTTTTTATTTCTTTAGAAATTAATTTAATTATATTCAATATATTACCTTATATTAAGTTATTAAATTTTTTTTAAAAATTAATGTACTTGTTTAAATAAAATTTATAATTTAGTATATATTATTAATAATAAAATATTAATTATTAATTATACAAATTTAATAAATTAATAATTAATTAAATTTGTATAATTAATAAATTTTTAAAAATATTTTATATTTAAATTAAAAATGAAAAAAAAATTAATTACAAGTTCTCTTCCATATATTAATGGAGTGAAACATATAGGTAATTTAATAGGTTCAATTTTACCTGCCGATATATGTGCAAGATATTTTCGTCAACAAAAATATAATGTATTATTTATATGTGGAACAGATGAACATGGAACCCCAGCTGAAATAGGTGCAATTAAAAAAAAAATTAATATAAATAAATTTTGTAAAAAAAATTATATTTTACAAAAAAATATATATAAAAAATTTAATATCAGTTTTGATTTTTTTGGTAGAACTTCTTCTTTATTTAATCATAAATTTGTAAAAAATATTTTCAATATTTTAGATAAAAATGGATTTATATTTTCTAAACATATTAATCAAATTTATTCTGTTGAAGATAAAAGATTCATGCCTGATCGTTATATAGAAGGACAATGTCCATTTTGTAATTTTTATAATGCACGTAGTGATCAATGTGATAATTGTGGTTCTATTTTTAATATAAATGAATTAATAAACCCTAGATCTGTATTAAATCCTTTTAGTACTTTAAAAATATTAGATAGTGAACATTTATTTTTTAATTTTAAAAAAATAGAAAATAAATTAAAATATTGGATCACTCAAAATTCTTCTTGGTCTTATATTGTAAAAGGCATTTCTAATAAATGGATTAAAAAAGATCTTAAACCTAGATGTATAACAAGAGATTTAAAATGGGGTATAAAAGTACCAAAGTCAAGATTTGAAAATAAAGTTTTTTATGTATGGTTTGATGCTATTTTAGGATATATTAGTTTAACTAAAGAATTATCATGTAAAAAAAAAAAAAATAATTTATGGAAAAAATGGTGGAAAAATAACAAAAATGTAGATTTAATACAATTTATGGCTAAAGATAATATTTTTTTTCATTCAATATTGTTACCATCTATAATGATGGCTACAAAAGAAAAATGGACATTACCTAATAATATCAAAGGATTAAATTGGTTAACATATGAAGGAAAAAAATTTTCTACAAGTTTAAATTATGGAGTATTTACAGACAAAGCTCTTAAATTTTTTCCTTCAGATTATTGGAGATATACTCTGTTTTATATGATTCCAGAATCTCATGATTCTGATTTTTCTTTTAATTTAATGTCTAATATAATTAATAAATTATCAAATAGTCTTGGAAATTTTGTTAATAGAGTAACATCTATTATAATTAAAAATTATAATGGTACTCTTAATTATGGTTATATTCCAGATAATAAATTAATAAATATAATTTTAAAATATATTTATAAATATGATTATTTTATGCATAAATTAGAATATAGAAAATCAGGTTATATTATGCTTAAATTATGGCAATTGGGTAATACATATTTTACTAAAAAAAAACCATGGTTAAAAAATAATACTTACTTATTTCAATATCATAATATTTTAAAAAATTGTTTATGGTTAATTTTCATATACAGTTGTATTTTATATCCTATTGCTCCTGAAATTGCTTTAGATATTAAAAATATTTTACCTATTAATAAACATTATTGGTCAGATTCAAAATCATTTTTAAAACAATATTGGTTATTACATGAATTAAAAGTTACATCATTTTCAAAAAAATTAATACATAAAATTAGCAAAAAAAAAATTAATAAATTAAAAAAATTTTTTAAAGGTAAAATATAATTAATTTCAAAACTTTCATAAATTTATAAAAATATATATAAATATTAAATTTATGAAAGTTGTTTTATTGTTTTTAACATTTCATAATTAAATGATTTTCTAATATTTTCTATTGCATTATTTATACTATAATGTGTGATTTTATTATTTTTAATTCCTATACAACAATTTTTATATCCATTTAAAATCAGTTTAATAGAATAAATTCCCATTTTTGAAGCTAAAATTCTATCATAAGCAACAGGATTTCCCCCTCTTTGGATGTGACCAAGAATAGTTGCTCTTGTTTCTATTCCTGTTTCTTTTTCTATATATTTTTCTAATTCATAAATATTACAAATATGTTCAGTAATTATTACTACTGCGTTTTTTTTAATTTTATGTATATAATTTTTAATTTGTATAATTATTTCTTTTGGTTCAAAATTTGATTTGTTTAATATTATAAATTCACATCCACTAGCAATAGCTGCTGATATAGTTAAATCACTACAATACCTACCCATAACTTCTACAATAGATATTCTATTATGAGATTTAGATGTATCACGTAATTTATCAATAGATTTAATAATAGTTTCTAATGCTGTAAAATACCCTATTGTATAATCAGTTCCTGAAATATCATTATCAATTGTACCAGGTAAACATATACATGGGAATCCCATTTCATTTATTTTTTTTGCGCCTATATATGATCCATTTCCTCCTATAACTAATAAATAATCTATACCTAAATTTATTAAATTATTTATAGAAATTAAACGATTATTTTTTTTTTTAAATTCTGTAAATCTTGCTGATCCTAAAAATGTACCACCTTTATTAATGATATCTGAAACAGAACTTTTATAAAGTTTAATTATTTTAGATTTAAATAAACCTAAATAACCATCATATATTCCATAAATTTTAAGTCCTTTAGAAATGCCATAATAAACTATACTTCTAATGGCTGCATTCATTCCAGGAGCATCGCCGCCACTTGTAAGAATACCTATTTTTTTAATCATAAATTACTCTTAATTTTAAATTTTAATAAATTTAAATATATTATATAATTAATGTAATAATAATTATTATTTTAATCAATAATAATTATTTAATTTTCTTATATTATAATAAATATAATTTAACTTAAATTAATATATTAATTTTGTTAATTTTTAAAAAAATACTTGATATTTTTATAAAAGTATGTAATAAAAATTTAAATTTAAATGAGGTACGATTTTGTATATGAGTATTAATTTATTCAAGAAACTTTTAGAAAAAAATAAAAATTTCTTATAACCACTTCTCTACAGATTCTTATCTTAGTTCCTAAAACATTATAATTAATATATTATTTATTGTTTAAATTTAAATAAAATTATAAAGGAAGTAAAATATGTCAAAGATAAAAGGTCAAGTGAAATGGTTTAATGAATCTAAAGGTTTTGGTTTTATTACCCCAACAGATGGTAGTAAAGATGTTTTTGTTCATTTTTCTGCTATTCAAGGTAGTGGATTTAAAACTTTAACAGAAGGACAAAATGTAGAGTTTGAAATTCAAGATGGTCAAAAAGGTCCTTCAGCTATAAATGTAACAACTATATAATATTTGATTTTAATTAATTTTTTATTATATTTTAAAAATTAATATAAAATAATCACCCCATTAAATTTTAATAATAATGGGGTTTAATTTTTAAAAATATAATTAATATATATAATATTAAATATATTATAATTATTTTTTTAAAATTTCTTAAATTTACTTTATTTACTAATTAAATTACTAAAATTAATATTTTTTTAAATATAATTAAATTTAATTTAGTTATTGATTAAATTATATTTAAAATAATTAATATATTAAAATATATTTTATATTAAATTTTTTTAAAGAAAAATATTTTATTATATTTCAGGATAAAATGATAAAAAAATTAAAAGAATGTATTAGTAGAGATCATAGAAAAATAGGTAAAAATTTAGAATTGTATCATATTCAAGAAGAATCACCAGGAATGGTTTTTTGGCATAATTCTGGATTAATAATTTTTAATGAAATAAAATCATTTATTAGAATGAAGTTAAAAAAACATAAATATCAAGAAGTTAAAAGTCCGTTAATTATAGATAAAAAATTATGGGAAAAAACAGGTCATTGGGATAATTATTCTCAATATATTTACACAACTTCATCAGAAAAGCGAAATTATTGTATTAAACCAATGAATTGTTTAGGTCATATACAATTATTTAATAATAAATTAAATTCATATAAAGATTTTCCAATTAAAATTGCAGAATTTGGCCATTGTCATAGAAATGAACCATCTGGTTCTTTATATGGTTTAATGAGAGTAAGAGAATTTACTCAAGATGATGCTCATATTTTTTGTACGTTAAAACAATTGAAAAATGAATTAAATGATTGTATTAAAATGACTTATAATATATATAATACATTTGGTTTTAATAAAAATAAAATTTTTGTAAAGTTATCTACCCGTCCAAAAAAATATATTGGTAAAGATGAAGATTGGAAAAAAGCAGAAGAAGATTTAAAATCATCTTTAATTCAAAATAATATTAAATTTGAAATTAAAAAAGAAGAAGGTGCATTTTATGGACCTAAAATAGAATTTACTCTTCTTGATTGTATAAATCGTTTGTGGCAATGTGGAACTATTCAAATTGATTTTGCTTTACCTAATAGACTTGGATCTTTTTATATTGATAAAAATAACAAAAAAATAACACCAGTAATAATTCACAGAGCCATTTTAGGTTCAATAGAAAGATTTATTGGTATCATCACAGAAGAATTAGAAGGTAATTTTCCAACATGGTTGGCTCCAATACAAATTGTAATTTTAAATATAACAAAAGAACAAATTTTATATGTAAAAAAAATAAATGAAAAATTATTAAATTTAAATATTAGAACAAAATTAGATATAAGAAATAAAAACATAAGTTATAAAATAAGAGATCATATTTTAACCAAAATACCTTATATGATAATATGCGGTAATGAGGAAATGAAATCAAATAATATTACATTACGCACAAGAAAAGGAAAAAAAATAGAAAAAATAGAAATAAATAATATGATAAATAACATTAAAAAAGAAATTAAAAATAGATATTTATATCAAATGGGAGAATAAAAATCAAAAACTGTAAAAAAAAAAAAATATTAAGTAAAAATCGTATAAATAAAGAAATAAATGAATTACAAGTAAGACTTACTGATTTAGATGGTAAATATATTGGTATTGTTGATATAAATACAGCATTAAAAGAAGCTAATAAAGTTGGAGTCGATTTAGTAGAAATTAATTCAAATTCAAACCCTACAGTTTGTAAAATAATAGATTATGGAAAATTTATTTACGAAAAAAAAAGAAATTATAAAAATAAAAAAAAGAAACAAAAAAAAATACAAATTAAAGAAATAAAATTTCGTCCTAATACAGATAAAAATGATTATAAAATAAAAATTAAAAATTTATCTAGATTTTTAAAAAATGGAAATAAAGTTAAAATAACTATTAGATTTAGAGGTAGAGAAATATTTCATAAAAATATTGGAATTCAAATATTAAATAAAATTAAAAATGATCTTAATGAAATATCTATTTTAGAATATTTTTCTAAAATACCTGAAGGAAAACAAATTATAATGATTTTATCTCCTAAAAAATAATTTTTTTAAAATAATTTATATCAATTAATTTAAATTCAAAATAATTTATATCAATTTTTTATTAAAAACATTAATTTTATGAAAAAAATAAAAACACTTAAAAGCGCTGCTAAACGTTTTAAAAAAACTTCATCTGGAAAATTTAAACATAAAAGATCTAATCTTAGACATATTTTAACAAAAAAAACAACTAAAAGAAAAAGAAATTTAAGAAAAAAAAATTTAATATCTAAAAATGATATAAAATCAATAATTAAATGCTTACCTTATAATTAATTTATAAAAATTATTTTTCAACATGTTTTTTGGAGTAATTTAATGTCTAGAATTAAAAGAAGTGTTTCTGCTAGAAAAAGACATAAAAAAATTTTAAAAAAAGCAAAAGGATATTACGGTGCAAGATCACGTGTTTATCGTGTAGCTTTTCAGTCAATTATAAAATCAGGACAGTATTCTTATAGAGATAGAAGACAAAAAAAAAGAAATTTTCGTAAACTGTGGATATTACGTATAAATGCTGCTACACGCCAAAATGGTCTTTCTTATAGTCGTTTTATTAATGGTTTAAAAAATTTAAATATTAAAATCAATAGAAAAATATTATCTGATATTGCAATTTCAGATAAAAATGTTTTTAAAAAATTAGTTTTAAAATCAATTAAAAAAATTGCATAATTTATATCTAAGCCTTCATGTCAAAGAAGGCTTCTCTATTTAATAAAAATAATTTTTTAAAAAAATAAAATTTATTTTTAGGGATTTAAGTAGATGAAAAATATACTAAATATATTAGATAATCTTAAAAAAAAAATACAAAGAACAAATAATAAAGAAAAATTAAATTTAATTAAAATTAAATATTTAGGAAGAAAAGGTTTTTTTAATAAAAAAATAAAAAATTTATTAAATTTACCTATTAAATTAAGAAATAAAGAAGGATTAATAATAAATAAAGCTAAAAAAGATTTAATTAATTTTTTAGCAAAAAGAACACATTTTATAGAAATTACAAATATAAATAAAAAACTAAATAATAAAAAAATAGATATTTCTCTTCCTGGTAGAAAAATTAATATGGGTAATATTCATCCTATATCTAAAACGATTTCTATAATTGAAAATTTTTTTTTAAAAATAGGATTTAAATTAGAATTTGGACCTGAAATAGAAGATTGTTATCATAATTTTGATTATTTAAATATTACACAAAATCACCCCGCTAGATCTAATAAAGATACTTTTTGGTTGGATAAAATCAGATTGCTTCGTACTCAAACTTCTTCTGTACAAATAAGAATTATGAAAGCTAATAAACCTCCAATAAGCATAATTTCTTCAGGTAAAGTGTATAGAAACGATTATGATAAAAAACATACTCCTATGTTTCACCAAACTGAAGGTTTATTAATTGATATTAATGTAAGCTTTGCTAATTTAAAAAATTTATTAAATGAATTTTTATATTATTTTTTTAATCAAAAAATAAAAATACGTTTTCGTCCATCATATTTTCCGTTTACAGAACCTTCAGCAGAAGTAGATATTTTTGATAAAAATGGTAATTGGTTAGAAGTTTTAGGATGTGGAATGATACATCCTAAAATTCTAGATAAAGTTAATATTAATTCAAAAATATATTCAGGTTTTGCTTTTGGTATTGGAATCGAAAGATTAACAAGTTTACGTTATGGCATTTTAGATTTACGTGAATTTTTCGAAAATGATGTTCGTTTTCTAAAACAATTTAAATAAAATAGAGAAATTAATGAAAGTAAGTGAATTATGGCTTAGAGAATTTGTTAATCCAAAAATAAATATTTATAAATTATCTGAACAAATAAGTATGTTAGGTTTTGATGTATATAATATTATTAAAAAAAAATATAAATTTAAAAAATTTATAATTGGTAAAATAATAAAATTAAGAATTTATTCTAAAAATAAAAAAATATATATAATTAAAATAAATATAAGTAAAAAAAAAAATATAAATATATATAGTAAAAAATATAAATTTAAAAAAAATATGAAAATTTTATTATATAAAAAATATTTTTTAGATTTTAATCTTAAAAAAAAATTTTTAATAGATAAATTTGGTAATATTTCTGAAAATAAAATTTTTAATTTTAAAAATATAAAAATTAAATTTATAAATAACAAAATAATAAATATTAAAAAATTTATAAATAAATTTATAAAAATAAAAAATTATTTTAATATTTATGACAATATACTTGATATATCTATTCCTTATAATAGATCAGATTGTTTAAGTTTAATTGGTATAGCTAGAGAAATTTCAGCAAAAAAAAAGATAGCAATATTGTATCCACAAATAATAAATAAAAACATTTTAAATAAAAAATTTAATATAAAATTTAATATAAAAGAAAAACATTTATGTGATAAATATTTATTACAAATAATAAAAAATATTAATCTTAAATCTAAAACACCAAAATGGATGAGCGAAAGATTAATAAATCATGGTATAAAATTAGAAAATTGTATTAAAAATATTATTAATTATGTACAAATTGAATTTGGTCAGCCTTTTAATGTATTTAATTTAGATAAAATAAAAAATAAAATTATAATTAGATATGCATATAATAATGAAAAAATAGATTTAATTAACGGATTTCAACTTAATTTATCTAAAAAAATATTAGTAATTTCTGATGAAAAACATATAATGTCTGTAGTTGGAATTATAAATAATAATAATTATGAAATTAACTCTAAAACTAGTAATATAGTAATAGAATGCGCCTTATTTAATAAGTTATCTATATTACACAATATTAATTATTGTGATTTTAATAAAAAAAAAAATAATATATATGTAAAAGACATAGATATTAATATACAAGAATATGCGTTGAATAGATTAACTTATTTATTAGTAATGATATGTGGTGGTAATCCAGGTTGTATTTTATTTAAAAAAAAAAAAAATAATATTTTAAATAAAAAAAAAATATTTATTTCTATTAATAAAATTAAAAAAATAATAGGTAATGATATTTCTATTATTAATATTATTAATATTTTAAAAAATCTTGGGTTTAAAATAAAAAACAATATACTTGGATTGAATATTATATCTCCTTCGTGGAGAAGTGATATTTTAATAGAAGAAGATATAATTGAAGAAATATGTAGAATATATGGTTATGATAATATTAAAAAAATCCCATATATAAATAAAAATCCAATTAAATATAATAAAAATAATAATATTAAATTTAATAAAATTAAAAGATTTTTATTACATCGTGGATATCATGAAGTAATAAATTACAGTTTTATAAATAAAAAAGAACAAAACATTATTTTTCCCAATAAGTTATGTGTAAATATTTCTAATCCAATTTCTAATGACATGTGTGTTATGAGGATATCTTTATTAACAGGTCTTATAAAGACAGCGATTTATAATAGAAATAGACAACAAACTAGAATAAAGTTATTTGAAAGTGGTTTGTGTTTTATACCTGACAAAAAATATAATACTATAATTCATCAAAAATTTTTTATTTCTGGAATTATAATTGGATCAATTTACAATGAACATTGGGATAAAAAAAATGAGAATGCAGATTTTTATGATATTAAAGGCGATATAGAATCTATATTAGAAATTAATAATCAAATTATGAATATTAAATTTAAAGAATGTAATAATCAGTTATTTCATCCTGGTAAAAGTGCAGAAGTTTATTTTAATAATAAAAAAATTGCATATTTTGGATTTATTAATCCTTATATTTTAAAATATTTTAATTTAGATTGTAAAACGTTAGTTTTTGAAATTTTATTAAATAAAATTTATAAAAATGAAAAATACAACATAAATTCTGTTTCTGATTTTCCGTATTATTATAGAGATATATCATGTATTGTATTAAATCATATTAAATATATAGATATTATATCAGAATGTAAAAAATATCTTAAAGAAAAACTCATTGATATTACATTATTAAATATTTATAAAGGACCTGAAATTAAAAATGGATTTAAAAGTTTTTCTATTAGGTTGACGTTACAAAATTTAAATTATACATTAAATAAAAATGAAATTTCGCATATGGTTAAAAAATGTTTTGAAAAATTGATTTTGAAATTTAAAAAAGATATTTTAAATGTTAATTTTAATACTAGTTAATTTTTTTTAAAAAAAATATAAATTTTTTAATAATTAGGTGAGGGAGGGATTCGAACCCTCGATACATTTTAATAATGTATACACACTTTCCAGGCGTGCTCTTTAATCCACTCTGACACCTCACCTAATTATTAAAAAATTTATATTTAGAAATATATAAATATCTAATATATTAAAATTTTTTTAATTATTTATTAATATTTTCAATTCTTATAAAATCTATATGAATAATTTTTGGTTTAAATGAATGTTTTTGTATTTCCTGTATTTTAACTTTTATTTTTTTTCCTTTAATATTAATTATTAAATTTTTATTATTTAAATATTTTATAATTTTATTTTTAGATAAAAAATTTTGATTAATTGTAATAATATAAGATTTTTTATTTAATCCATAAATTACAGATGGTATTATATTATTTAATCTTAATTTTCTACTATAACCTTTTCCTTTATGTTTACGAAATTCAGCATTAATTATTAACATAATATACTCTAAATTTTATTTAATTAAATTGAAATTTTATTAAATTAAAAAATTTAAAAAATTTTAAAAAAATTAATTTTTATTTTTTTTTTTCATGATTTTTTCTACTATTAATATAATTATATGTATTATTTTAATATGCATTTCTTGTATACGATCAGCGTAACCAATATGGTTAATACATATCTCTAAATCAATATCTTTTTTAATTTTATATCCATAATTACCAGTAAAAATTATAACTTTGATTTTTTTTTTTTTAGCAACATTTACAGCATTAATAATATTTTTTGAATTACCAGATGTAGTTAAAGCTATTAGTAAATCACCTTTTTTTCCTATAGTATCTATATATCTTGAAAAAATTTTAGAATAATTTAAATCATTACTTACACAAGATATATAACTTGAATCACAAATAGAAATAGAAGGATAACCACATCTATATTCACGATAAAAACCCATCAATTCTTCAGATAAATGCATAGAATCACAATGAGAGCCACCATTACCACAAGAGATAATTTTACACCCTGATTTAAATGTATTTGCAATGATTTTAGCAGCTTTTTCTATTAATTTGATATTATTGTTATTTTTAATAAATTTATTCAGTATAAATAATGATTCATTAAGTTCATTAACTATTAAATTTTTATACATAAAATAAAACCATTGAATGTTTTTAAAAAATAATAATTTAATTAATATTAAATATTTTTAATTATTATTCCATAAACATTTTTTACTTTTTTTATAGATATTATTTAATATTACTTTATGTTTATTAATTTCATCTTTATTAGCATAAATTATTTTTTTTTTTTTTATTTATAAACTTGTATTGATTTGTATATTCTTGTTTTTGTTTTTTTTTAAATTCTGATATATTAAAATTTATTGATTTTTGACCTCCAGTCATAAGTAAAAAAATTTCTGCAAGTATTTCAGAATCTAATAATGCTCCATGTTTTTTACGTTTACTACTATCAATTAAATATCTATTACTCAGTGCATCTAAACTATTTCTTTTTCCTGGAAATAATTTTCTCGCAATTGAAAGACTATCTATTATATTACAATAATCATTTATTTTTTTAATTCCTAAATTAAGCATAGAAAATTCATAATTTATAAAACCTATATCAAATTGAGCATTATGAATTATAATATCACAACCTTTAATAAAGTTAAAAAAAATATATGCTATTTCTGAAAATTTTGGTTTATCTTTTAAAAATTTATTACTAATTCCATGTATATTAAATGCATCAATATCTATATTTCTATCAGGTTTTACATAAGAATGAAAATAATTTCCAGTAATATTTCTATTAATTATTTCAATAGCTGCTATTTCTATTATTTTGTGATTTTTGTAATGAATCCCTTTTTTATTCATACCAGTAGTTTCAGTATCTATTACAATTTGTCTTATTATTTTTTTTTTCATTGTTTTAATCAAGTTTTTTTATTTTATTAATATTTTATTATTTTTAAAAATAATAATAAATTAATTTAAATTTAAAATAAATACATTTATTAAATATTTTAAATTAAAATAATATTAATGATTATTATTTGAAATTTAAGTAAAAAATTTACAAAAAAACAAATAAATGATATAATTTATTTATTTTTAAAATATTTTATTTTATATTTTTAATGTATAATAAATAATTATTATTTAATTATTAATAAATAATTTAACAATATATATTTTTAAAAAAATAATAATTTTTGATTAATAAATTTAATTAAGGCGCTTTGGCAGAGTGGTTATGCAACGGATTGCAAATCCGTTTTACCTCGGTTCAATTCCGAGATGCGCCTATTATAAAAATATAAGCCCAGGTGGTGAAATAGGAAGACACAAGGGACTTAAAATCCCTCAACTATAAAAATGGTTATGCGGGTTCAAGTCCCGCCCTGGGTATTAATAATATTTAATATTAATATTTTAATACATAAATATTATTTTAAAAATATTAATTTTTTTAAAAAATTTAATAAATTTGACAAAATGTATAAAGTTCTTGCTAGAAAATGGCGTCCAAAACAATTTAAAGATTTAATAGGTCAAAAACATATAATGTCAGCAGTTTTTAATAGTATTAAATTAGGTAAAATTCATCATGCTTATTTATTTTCTGGTATTAGAGGTATTGGTAAAACAACTACTGCAAGACTTTTAGCTAAAAGCTTAAATTGTATTAGTGGAATTAAATATAATACATGTAATGTTTGTAATTCTTGTAAAGAAATTGCCAAAGGATGTTGTATAGATGTAATTGAATTTGATGCTGCATCTAAAACAAAAATAGAAGATATTAGAGATATTATAGATAATATCCAATATTTACCTTCTAAAAGACGTTTTAAAATCTATATAATAGATGAAGTACATATGTTATCTAAATATAGTTTTAATGCAATATTAAAAACTTTGGAAGAACCACCTAAATATGTAAAATTTATATTAATTACTACAGATCCTAATAAAATACCAATTACTGTAATTTCAAGATGTTTACATTTTAATTTAAAATCTATTAATATTAAAAATATTTATATTCATCTATCTAATATTTTAAAAAAAGAAAATATTAATTATGAACCTTTAGCTTTAAAAATAATATCTAAATTTGCAAATGGTAGTATAAGAGATGCATTAAGTTTAGTTGAACAAATAATTGCAATAGATAATAACAAAATTAGTTTAAAATCAGTTAAAAAAATATTAAGAATTTTAGACTTAGATCATTCAATTTCAATTATTGAATATTTATTTAAAAATGATTTAATTTCATTAATGAAAAAAATAGATCAATTAAATAATTTAGATATTGATTGGAATAATCTTATTGTTGATATAATGTTTTTATTAAACAAAATCATATTTTACAAATTAATTCAAACAAAAGAAAAACAAAGTTCAATTAATTTAAGATTAAAAAATCTTGCTATTTTAATATCAAATTATAATTTACAATTATATTATCAAATATTTTTAAATGGTCGTAAAGAAATAAATTTTGCACCAAATTATAAAATTGGATTTGAAATGATTGTATTTAAAATAATATTATTTTATTCAAAATAATAAATAATATTTTAAATATATTAATTTATAAATTAAATTAATATATTTAAATAAAATTTAAATTTTATTTAAATAAAAATTAAAAAATATGAATATAATTATTATTGGAGCTCCAGGATCTGGAAAAGGCACTCAATCACAATTAATTTCTAAAAAATATGGAATTAAACATATTTGTACAAGTAATTTAATTAAAAATGGTATTAAAAAAAAATCTAAATATAAAAATAATTTAGACAAAATTATATCTTCTGGAAAGTTATTAAATGATGAAATTGTTATTTCATTTGTAAAATCAAGAATTACTAAAGAAGATTGTAAAAATGGATTTATTTTAGATGGCTTTCCTAGAACTTATAAACAAGCAAGATATTTTAATAAAAAAGGTATTAAAATTGATTATATATTTTTTCTTTCGATAAAAGATAAATTTATAATTGATCGCATTTCTTATAGGAAAATACATATACCATCAGGTAGAATATATAATTTAAAATTTAACCCACCTAAATTTGAAGGAATAGATGATATTACAGGAGATTTATTAATAACTAGAAAAGATGATAAAACAAAAATATTAAAAAAACGTTTAAATGAGTATCATAAAAACAATAATAATTTATTAAAATTTTATTATAAAGAATCTTTAATTGGTAATAATAAATATTATGTTATTGATGCTTATAGAGATAAAGAATCAATAACAAATGATATTGTAAATTACATCAATTTATAGTTAATTAAATACACTGTTGATTATTTAAAACATTTGATATTTAAATATTCAACAATTTTATTTGTATTAATTAAATCAATTTTACCAGTAATTAAATTTTTATATTCTATTTTTTTATTTTTTAAATTTTTTTCACTGATTATAATATGATTAGGAATGCCCATTAAATCTATATTAGAAAACATAATTCCAGGACTTTCTTTTTTGTCATATAAAATAGTCTCAATACCTAATTTTTTTATTTTATTATATAAATAATTAGATACTTTATTAACAATAAAAGAATTATGCATATTTATAGGCATAATTGCAACATTAAATGGTGCCAATGATTCAGGCCAAATAATTTTATTATTAATATTATTTTGTTCAACTATTGATGATATTAATCTAGTTATACCTATTCCATAACATCCCATATAAATTTTATTATTTTTACCATCTTTACCTTTAATTTTTAATTTCATTGTTTTTGAATATTTAGTACCTAATTGAAATATATGTCCTATTTCAATACAATTTATTATTTTTAATGTACCTTTACCATCAGGACTTATATCACCATCTACTACATTTCTTAAATCTTTTATTAAATTTATATTTACATCTCGTTTCCAATTTATATTAAAATAATGTTTATTATTAATATTAGCACCTGATATAAAATTAGACATATTATACGCACTGTAATCTACAATACAGGGTAATTTTATATCAACAGGTCCTATATTAAAAATATTAGTTTTAAATAAATCATATATTTTTTTATCACTTACTAAAGTTAATGGTGAATAAATTTGTGGTATTTTTTCAATTTTAAATATATTTAAATCATGATCAATACGTAATATTAAAGCTATATAATTACTTTTACATAATTTTTTATTAGCTTTAACTATATATGTTTTAGTTATTTTTTTATGTGAAATAGAAAAATATTTTATTAATTCATTAATATTATTAACTTTTGATGTATCTACTAATTTAATAGTTTCATATTTATCAAATTTATATTTAGAAAATTTATATTTTGCTATTTCTATATTCTCAGCATATTGAGATTTATTGGAAATAGCTATTTTATCTTTTCCATATTTAGAAAATACTTGAAATTCGTGTGATATGTTTCCACCAATTGATCCATTATATGCTTTCACAATAATAAAATTTAATCCAATTTTATTAAAAATTTTTTTATATAATTCATATATTTTTTTATATGTTAATTTTAAAGATTTTTTATCTTTATGAAATGAATATGCATCTTTCATTAAAAATTCCCTAGATCTTATTACTCCTCCATACGGTCTTATTTCATCTCTAAATTTATTTTGTATTTGATATAAAATTATTGGAAGTTGCTTGTATGAAAAATTATTATTATTCATAATTTTAGTTATTAATTCTTCATGAGTGGGTCCTAAAATTAATAATTTATTACTTCTGTCTTTAATTATAAATAAATCATTTTTATATTTTATTAAACGTCCGCTTTTTTTAAAAAGATCAATGGGTTGTATTATAGGTAATGAAATTTCAATTGAATTAAGTTTGTTCATTTCTTTTCTAATAATATTTTCTATTTTTCTTAAAATTCTTAACCCAGTTGGTAACCATATATAAATACCTGATGATAATTTTCTTATCATGCCTGATTTCATCATTAAATGATTAATAAATTGATCTTTATCATTATTAATTGTTTTAAGTGTAAAAAATAAATATTTACTTGCTAACATTTTTAATTTCTCTAATTAGTTATTTTATTTTAAAAATTTAAAAATATATTTAAAAAAATAAATATTTAAAACATTAAATATCTATATTTATTACATTTAAAGCATTTTTTTCAATAAATAAACGTCTAGGTTTAACTTCATTGCTCATTAAAATTTTAAAAAAATTATTAGCATTAGTTTTATTTTTAATTTTAATTTTTAACATATTTCGATTTTTAGGATCCATGGTTGTTTTCCATAATTGATCTGGATTCATTTCTCCAAGTCCTTTATATCTTTTAATTTTTATTTTTTTCATTGCTAATTTGATTAGCCATTTTAAAGAACTTTTAAAATTATTAAATTTTATTTTCTTATCACCTTTTTTAATATAAAATTTATTTTTAATAAATGTATTTACTTTCTTATGTAATTGTTTTATTTTTTTATATTCATAACTAATAATAAAATTATTATCTATTATAAAAAAATTATATTTATCATATTTTAATATTTTAATATATGTTTCATAAATTTTATTTTTTTTATTTTTTTTTATACTAAAACTATATCTAATATGGTTTTTTTTATTATTAATTAATTTTAAAAAATTATTATTCCATATTTTAATATATTCTTTATTTTTTAAATTTAAATTATTTAAACATGGTTGGTAAATTAAATTTTCTATTAAATTAATAGGATAATATTTTTTCATTTTATAAATTATTTTTATAACTTTTAAATATTCATTAATTAGTAATTTAAATGTATTTGATTTGCATTTGAAATGCTTAGATAACAAGTATGATCCATTGAGAGATATTGATGTTTTATATTTGTTCATTTCATGTTCATCTTTAATATAAATTTTTTTTTTACCGTTTTTAATTTGATAAAGAGGTGGTTGTGCTATAAAAACATGCCCTCTTTCTATTATTTCTTTCATATATCTATAAAAAAAAGTTAATAATAAAGTTCTAATATGAGATCCATCAATATCTGCATCTGTCATTATAATAATTTTATTATATCTTAATTTATCAGGATTATATTCATTATTTCCTATACCACAACCTAATGCAGCTACTATTGTAGAAATTTCTTTAGAAGAAATAATTTTTTCAAATCCTGATTTTTCAACATTTATGATTTTACCTTTTAAAGGTAAAATAGCTTGATTTTTACGATTTCTACCTTGTTTTGCAGAACCTCCAGCAGAATCTCCTTCTACTAAATATATTTCAGATAATAATGGATTCTTTTCTTGACAATCAGATAATTTACCTGGCAAATATGTTATATCAATATTATTTTTTTTTCTTGTAAAATCTCTAATTTTTCTAGAAGCTTCTCTAGATTTTGCAGCATCTGTAATTTTATTAATTATACTTTTTGCATCATTTGGATTTTCTATAAGATATTTAGTTAAAAATTCAATTACTGCTGATTCTATAATTGATTTTACTTCAGAAGAAATTAATTTATCTTTAGTTTGTGATGAAAATTTTGGATCAGACATTTTTAAAGAAATAATTGCAACAAGACCTTCTCTTGTATCATTACCAATAATATTAATTTTATATTTTTTATTATAAATTTCTTTATCTATATAAGAATTTATTGTACGTGTAATTGATGATTTAAAACTTGATAAATGTGTACCACCATTACTTTGTAGTATATTATTAGTAAAACATAATATATTTTCTTTAAAGGAATGATTCCATTGAAGAGCTATTTCAATGATAGTGTTATTTTTTTTATAAATAAAATAAAATATTTTTTTATTAATAACTTTTTTCTTTTTATTTTTATCTTCTATATAAGATTTTATACCACCATTATAACAAAAAATATTTTTTTTATTATTTGTATGATCTTGTAATTTAATATATAATCCAGAATTTAAAAAAGATAATTCACGTAATCTTTGATATAAAATATTATATTTAAATTTTGTATTTTTTGTAAAAATTTTTAGATTAGGCCAAAATCTAACTGTTGTTCCTGTTGTATTACTTTTTCCTATTAATTTTAATGAATTTTTAGAAATACCTTTGTAATAAACTTGATGATACACCTTACCTTGTCTTTTAATTATTAAATCTAATTTTTTAGATAAAGCATTTACAACAGAAATACCTACACCATGCAAACCACCAGATAATTTATAAGATTTATTATCAAATTTTCCTCCAGAATGTAATATAGTCATTATTACTTCTGCAGCGGATATTTTTTCATCTTTATGTATTTCAGTAGGAATTCCTCTTCCATCATCATATATAGAAACAGACATATCATTATTAATAGTTACTAGTATTTTTTTACAATATCCAACAATAGATTCATCTATAGAATTATCAACTACTTCAAAAACCATATGGTGAAGACCGCTACCGTCATCAGTGTCACCTATATACATTCCAGGTCTTTTTCTTACAGCATCAAGTCCTTTTAAAACTTTTATATTAGATGAATTATAATATTTATTCACAAAATTCCCTTAATTAAATTTAATATTATTTTTATAAAAATTTGTTTTAAAATAATAATAAAAATGATGTAATATATAAACAAATATATTATAAATATTACAAAATTATAGGCATAATCACATAACGAAATAACGAAGATGAGTTATCTTCTATTTTAATACAAGATTTTTCATCAATAATAAATATTTTTATAAATTTACATTTTAATGAATAAAGAACATCAAGAATATAATTAACATTAAAACTAATTTTTATATCTTTATCATTATATATTATTTCAATTATTTCTTCAGATTTTTCTTTAGATGTATTATTAGAATTAATTTTAAGTTTATTTTTTTTAAATAACAAATTAACTATATTAAATTTTTCATTAGATATAATTGACGCACGAGATAAAGCTTGTTGTAATAATTTATTATTTACTATTATTTTTTTATTATAAATTTTAGGTATTACTTCTTTATAATCTGGAAATTTTCCATCTATTTTTTTTGAAATAAAAGTATAATTTTCTTTTTCAACTATAAGATGATTATCTCCTATTTTAATTTTTAATAAAATATTTTTATTATCTAATAATCTATATAAAACTACTATTCCTTTTCTTGGTATTATAGAAGAATTAAAAGACATTTTTTTTTTAATTAAACATGAAGATAAAGATAAACGATGTCCATCTGTTGATACCATATTTAAATAATTATCTTTAGTTTCAAATAACATACCATTTAAATAATAACGTACATCTTGATTTGCCATTGAAAAAATTATTGATTCAATTAAATTTTTAAAATTAGATTGATATAAGTTTAATTCTACATTTGATTTTAAAAATTTGATTATTGGAAAATTATCAGATGGAAGCGTGGAAATATAATAAATAATTTTTTTATACCTAATTTTTAATAAATCTTTTTTTATTTTAATTTTAACTTCAGATTTATTAGGTAATTTTTTAAAAATATTAAAAAATTTTAATGCTGGAATAGTAATAGATCCTATTGTATAAACTTTTATTAAATTCACAGTTACAGAAATTTCTATATCCAAATCAGTTCCTATTAAAATTAAACATTTTTTTTTTATTTTTAATAATATATTATTTAGTATAGGTAATTTAGGTTTATTATTTAAAGGTTTAATTACTTGTTGTAAAGGTTTTAATAAAATATTACGTTCAACTATAAATTTCATAATAATTAAAATAATTTTTTAAGTTCAGTTTAATATAATTAAATTATTTATATTTATAATTTAAAATTATATTAAATTATATATTAAAAATATATATTTTGATTTAATATATTAAATATTTTATTATAATAATAATATTAATATTTTATTTTTTTAAAAATAGGTAAATATAAATGAAAAGAACCTTTCAACCATCAATATTAAAAAGAAATCGTAAACATGGTTTTCGTTCAAGAATGTCTACAAATGGGGGTAGAAAAATATTATCACGTCGTCGTTTAAAAAAAAGAATAAAATTAACCGTTTCTTGTAATAATAAAAATAGAAAATAATTTTGAATAAATTTAATTTTAATAAAAAATTTCGTTTAATTAAATTTAATCATTTTTCATTTGTTTTTAAAAATCCTAGTATATATAATACTACTTATATAAAAGTATTAAGTAAATATAATAAATTAAATTATCCTCGTATTGGTTTTTTAATATCTAAAAAACAAATAAAAATGTCATACAAAAGAAATAGAATTAAAAGATTAATACGTGAAAATTTCAGAATTAACAAAAATTATTTACCATATATCGATATTATATTAATAATTAAAAAAAAAATATCTATTTTTAAAAATAATGATATTAACAAATTAATGAATAAAATATGGGTTAATTTTAATAAAAAATAATATAAAAATTTTATTTTTTAATAATATAAAATATATTTAACTTATTAAAAGGTTATTATTAATATTTTATATTAAATAAATATTTTAATAATAATAATTATTAATTATTAATTATAGAGAAAAATAAATATGAATTTTAAAAAATATTTAATAATAACTATAATGTTATTTTTTTTTTTATTTTTTTTTAAATATTTTAATTTAAATCATAAATTAAAATTAAATATAATAAATAATAATTTAATTAGTAATAATTATATTAAAAATATAAAAAAAAATTTTGTTATCAATAAACAATTAATTACTATCAAAACAGATGTGCTATTAGTAAAAATAAATAAATTTGGAGGAGATATTGTAAAAACATCATTACTATCATATCCTAAAAAAATAACATCGTCAAAACCTTATAATTTATTAAAAATATCTCCAAAATTTATATATACAGCACAAAGTGGTATAATAGGTAAAAATGGAATAGATAATATTTCTAATAATAGGCCTTTTTATAAAACAATTAAAGATTTTTATCAGTTAAATAAATTTAAAAACAAAATCACAGTACCAATGATTTATATATCTAAAAATGGAATTTTATATAAAAAAATATTTATTTTCCATAGAAATAATTTTTTAATTAATATCAATTATTTAATAAATAATTATAGTAATATTCCAATTAAAATTAAATTAATATTTCAATTTAAGCAAACTATTGAAAAATTAAAAAATAAAATTAATAATTTTAAAAAATGTAATATTTCTCTTTATCGAGGAGTATCATTTTCTACAGATAAATTTAAATTTAAAAAATATAATTTTAATGAAATTAAAAAATTTAATCTTTTATTAAAAACAAAAAACGGATGGATAACAATGATGCAAAGATATTTTGCTTCATGTTGGATACCAAAAATAAATGGTGATAAAATATTTTATACAAGAAATTCAATAAATGGTAATGCTTATATAGGTTATAAATCAAATAATTTTATTATAAATTCTGGAAAAAAAAAATATTTTCATTCAATTTTATGGCTTGGTCCTAAATTTATTGATAAAATATCATTTATATCTAAAAATTTAAAATTTATTGTTAATTATGGACATTTTTGGTTTATATCTAAATATTTATTAAATATATTATTATTTATTAATAATTATATTCATAATTTTGGATTTTCTTTAATAATAACTACTTTTATAATTCGTATTATTTTATTTCCAATTAACAAAATTCAATATATATATATTACAAAAATGAGTTTATTACAACCTAAAATAAAAAAAATTAATAAAAATTTTAAAAATAATAAATATAAACAAAGAAAAAAAATAATTAAATTATATAAAAAAGAAAAAATAAATCCATTTGGAGGATTTTTATCAATTATTATTCAAATGCCTATTTTTTTATCTTTATATTATATGATTATATATTCTATTGAATTAAGACATGCTAATTTTATTTATTGGATAAAAGATTTATCTTCATATGATCCTTATTATATTCTTCCTATATTAATGGGAATTACTAGTTTTTTTGTTCAAAAAACATATCCTGATAATGATCATAATTTAAATAAAAATAAAAATATAAATTTAATACCAATAATTTTTACAATATTTTTTTTATGTCTTCCTTCTGGTTTAGTTATTTATTATATTATCAGTAATCAATTAACTATTTTGCAACAAAAATTTACTTACAAAATTTTTAATAATAAATAATATTTTAATATATTGTTAAAAATCATGAATTTCATTATTGAAATTATATAGGAAAATCAAATTGAAAAATTTAGATACTATAGCTGCTTTTGCTACTCCTCCAGGAAATGGAAGTATTGGTATTATAAGAATTTCTGGAATTTTAACTAAAAAAGTTGCTTTTTTAATTTTAAAAAAGATTCCATCAAATCGTTTAGCTGAATATTTATCTTTTTATGATTTAAATGGTAAATTAATTGATAAAGGAATTGCTATTTTTTTTGCTAAACCTAACTCTTATACAGGAGAAGATGTTTTAGAATTACAAGGACATGGTGGTCAAATAGTATTAGATATACTATTAACATGTGTAATATCTATAAAAGGTATTCGTATTGCTAATCCTGGAGAATTTTCTGAAAGAGCTTTTATAAACGAAAAAATAGATTTAATACAAGCAGAAGCTATATATGATATAATTAATGCTAATTCCACGGCAGCTGTTAAATGTGCTATTAATTCTATTAAAGGTGATTTTTCTTTATATATTAATAATATATTAAAAATAATAAATAAATTAAGAATAAGAATAGAAGCTTCAATAGATTTTTCAGATCATAATATTGATGTTATTAATTTAAATGAAATTCAAGATAATATTAATTACATAATATCTTTAATAAATAAATTAAAAATTGAATCTAATAATGGAATTGTTTTAAGAGAAGGGATGAATATAGTAATAGTAGGAGATAGTAATGTTGGTAAATCTAGTTTATTTAATTTATTATCTAAAAAAGAAGTATCTATAGTAACTGAAATAAAGGGGACAACTAGAGATATAATTCATGAATATATTAATATTGACGGATTAGTCATTAATTTAATTGATACTGCTGGTATAAGATATACTAAAAATAAAATAGAAAAAATAGGAATTAGTAAAACTTGGAATGAAATAAAAAATGCAGATCATATTTTATATGTATATGATTCTAATCAAAAAAAACACATAAGTAACAATGAAATATTTAAAAAAATAAAAAAAATAATCAAATTTAGTAATAAAATTACTATTATTTTTAATAAATCAGACATAAATAAAAAACAAATATGTATTCAAAAAACTAAAATTAATAATAAAATTTATACAGTGATAAATTTATCTACTAAATATAACATTGAATTAGGTATCAATATTCTTAAAAATCATTTAAAAAAAATATTATTACATAAGACAACCGATGAAGGTATTTATATATCTAGAAGAAGACATTTTTATTTTTTAGAAAAAAGTTATATTTGTTTATTAAATTGTAAAAATCATATTCAAAATAATAATGCATATGAATTAATTGCAGAGGAGCTTATGTTATCACATAAATATTTAAATAAAATTTTAGGAAAATTTAAATCTAATAATTTAATTAAAGATATTTTTTCTAAATTTTGTATAGGTAAATAAATTATTATATATATTCAATAATATGGAAATATTTACAAATATAATAAATAAATTATTTATTTTTTTATATTTATTTTTAATTTTAATAATTATATTTAAATTAATAATTAAACGTAATTCAGTAAATTATTTTTTATTATTTTTATTAATTTTTTATATTTTACCTATCTTAGGTATTATTTATTATATTTTATTTGGAGAAATTAAATTAGGAATTATAATAAATAATAGAATTAAATATTTTTTTATATTAACTTATAGTTTAATTAAAAATTATAAAATAAAATATAATTTTAAAAATATTAATCAAATTAAAAAAACTTATATTTATATGTTTAAATTATGTAAAAATATTAAAGGTATAAATTCATTTAAATTTAATAAATTAAATCTTATTACTAACTCTAAAAATATATTAAAATCTTTAATTATAGATATAAATATGGCTAAAAAAAAAATAGAAATGATATTTTATATTTGGCATACAGGTGGTTTAGTTAATAAAGTATCAGAAGCTTTAATATTTGCTGCAAAAAGGGGAGTAAAATGTCGTTTAATTGTTGATTATGTTGGTAGTTTATCTTTTTTAAAAAGTTATTATTTTTTAAAAATGAAATTGTCAGGAATTTATATCATTAAAGCTTTAAATATTAATATTTTTAATTTTTTCTTAAAAAGATGTGATATAAGACAACATAAAAAAATTGTATTAATTGATAATTATATTTCTTATACTGGAAGTATGAATATGATAGATCCTAAATTTTTTAAAAAAAAATATAAATTTGGAGAATTATTTGATATCATGGTTCGTATGGAAGGAATTATTTCAAAAGCAATTAGTATTGTATTTTCTTTAGATTGGAAAATAGAAACAAATGAAAATATTTTATCTAAAAATCTAAATTTTAGTATTTTACCTTTTAATTATTCTTCATTTAACACAATTCAATTAATTGCTTCATATCCTGATTTTTCACAAAATGCAATACATAAAACATTATTAACATATATTTATTCTGCAAAAAAATATTTATTTATTACAACTCCATATTTTATACCAACTAATGATTTAATCAATGCTATTTGTACAGTTTCTCAAAGAGGAGTGGATGTACGAATTACATTACCATATAAGAATGATTCTATTATAGTAAAATGGACTAGTAATTATTATTACGATGAATTATTAAAATCTGGTGTTACAATATATCAATTTCATTGTGGTTTTATTCATACAAAAAGTATTGTTATAGATAAAAAAATAAGTTTTATTGGAACTTTAAATTTAGATATTAGAAGTTTATTATTAAATTTCGAAATAACTTTATTAATTAAAGATACAAATTTTGTAAATAATTTAAATAAAATTCAAAAATATTATTTTTCAAAATCAAATATTATAGAATATAATATTTGGTATAAAAGACCATATTGGAAAAAAATAATTGAAACAATATTTTACTTTTTAAGTCCAATTTTATAATAATTAAATTTATGAAAATTATTAAACAATATGAATAATGTAAATATTTATAAATATTTAAGAAATAAAATCATTAATAATATTAAAAATTTCAAATATGTTTTACTTGCTTTTAGCGGAGGTTTAGATTCAACAGTTTTATTAAATATAATAAGCTATATAAATAACAAAAATAAATTTAAAGAAGAAAATAACAAAACATATATTAGAGCAATTTATATTCAACATAATATAAATAACATTGATAATATTTTTTTAAATCATTGTTACAAGGAATGTAATAAACTAAATATTAAATTTATTACTGATAAAATCAGTATCAATAATAAATCAGATGGAATAGAAGCTTCATTTAGAAAAGCTAGATATAAAGTAATATATAAAAATATGCTTAATAATGAAGTATTAATTACAGCCCATCATCTTAATGATCAAATTGAAACTTTATTATTATCTATTAAACGGGGAAGTGGACCTACTGGTATGTCAGGAATTTCAATGTATTCAAAATTCAATAATAGTTTGTTAATAAGACCAATGATCAATATCAATAGAGATATATTATATAAATATGCTGAATATCATAATTTAAAATGGTTAGAAGATATAAGTAATAATGAAATGAAATTAGATCGTAATTTTTTACGTAAAAAAATATTACCTATTTTTAAAAAAAGATGGCCATCATTTTATTTTACATCAAATCGTAGTACTAAATTATGTTATTTGCAAGAAAATTTAATTAATGAGTTTATTAAAAAAGATTATAATAAAATAATTCAAAGTAATGGATCTATTATTTGGAATCATTTAATTAGTATGAATGTTATTAAAGTATTTATTTTATTAAGAAAATGGTTTTTAAAATTTAGTATACAAATGCCTTCTGTAAAAAAATTAAGTTTAATTTGGAAAGAAATTATTAATAGTAAACATAATTCATTTGCTAAAATAAAAATTGATAAAAAAAAAGAAATTAAAAAATTTAAAAATTATTTATTTATTACTAATATTAATATATCATTAAATGATAATATAATTATCAATTGGAATTACAAATACAATACAATAGTATTACCTTTTAATTTAGGTATAATAAAAAAAAATATAAATTATTTATATACAAAGTTTAAAATAAATAGTAAAATTAAGAAAATTAATTTTTTAAACCAAAAAATTTTTATTTCTTTTGTTAGACCTCCTTTAATTAATGAATTTATATCAATCAGATATGTATATTCCAATAAATTAATATATTTAATAGGTATGAAACACGGTCTTCTTTTAAAGAAAATTTGGAAAAAATATAATATTCCTATATGGTATAGAAATAAAATACCATTGTTATTTTATAATAATAAAATTATTACAGCTCCTGGTATATTTATTACTAATGAAGGATTAAATTTAAATTGTAAAATAAAATTTAAAATTACATGGATTAAAATTTAATTTTTTTTAGATATTAATTTATTTATGGCCCTTACTGGGTTCGAACCAGTGACCTAGCGATTATGAGTCGCCCGCTCTAACCATCTGAGCTAAAGGGCCATTTAAATAAAATATAAAATATGTATTATATATTATCAATATGTTACTAATATATTTAAATATATTAAACAAATTTAAATTAATAATTTAAATTTGTTTTTTTTAAAAATAAATTAAAGGATTTAAAATTGATGAAAATTATTAAAAAAATTAAAAACCAAATTAAAATTAATCATATAATTATTTATATGAAAGGTTCACCAGTATTATCTTTATGTTTATTTTCAGAAAAATCATTAAATTATTTAATTTATTCTGGAATAAATTTTAAATATGTAAATATTTTAGAAAATCCTGATATTCATTTAGAATTACCTTTATTTTCTAAATGGCCTACTTTTCCTCAAATTTGGATTAATAATAAACTTATAGGAGGATTTGATATAATTAATGATTTATATAAAAAAGGAAATTTAAACAAAATTATAAACAAATAATTGTATTTAAATTTTAAAAATTAATTACATTAATTTTAATTAAATAAAATGCCAATTTGTTTTTTCTTTTTCATCTTCTAAAATAACACCAATATTATAAAGTTTATTTCTAATATTATCAGCAATATACCATTTTTTATTTTTACGTGCTAAATTTCTTTTTTGAATTAATTTTAATATATATAATTTATTGTATTTTTTATTATTTTTATTTTTTAAAAAAATATAAGGATCTTGTTCTAATAAACCTAATATATTTCCTAACATTTTAAGTGTTGAAGCCATTTTATTTACATTATTAGAATTATTTTTTTTTAATTTATTTATTTTATTTGATATTTTAAATAAAATTGCGTATGCAGCGGGAATATTGAAATCATCATCCATTGCTTTATGAAATTGTAATATAAATTTTTCACATAAATTTTTATTCAAATTTGTATTAGTATCTTTTAATGAAAAATATAAACTTTTGAGTGATTTACTGAATTTTTTAATATTTTCTTCTTTGTAATAAAATTTGCTTCTGTAATGATTAGAAATAAGAAAAAATCTTATTATTTCATAATTATATTTTTTAATAATTTCTTTAATATAATAAAAATTATTTTTAGATTTAGACATTTTTTTTTTATTTTTTACTAAAATACCACTATGTATCCATTTACTAGTATCTTTTGTACTACATAAACAATTATATTGTGCAATTTCATTTTCATGATGTGGAAATATTAAATCAGAACCACCACCGTTAATATCAAAATTATATTCTAAAAATAATTTAATAGATGAACATTCTATATGCCAACCTGGTCTACCATAACCCCATGGTGAAATCCAACCTGGTTTTTTTTTATTACATAATTTCCATAAAACAAAATCTAAAGTATTTTTTTTAAAAATATTATTTTTAATTTTATATTTTGAATTTAATTTTAATAAATTTTGTTTAGATAATTTACCATAGTTTTTATATGTTTTTATACTAAAAACAATATCACCATTTTTAGATATATAAGCATTTTTTTTATTTAAAAGTTTAATTATAAATTTAATTATTAAATTTATATAATCTGTTACTTTAGGTTCATAATTTGGTCTAATAATTTTAAGTTTATCAAAATCTATTTTCATTTCATTTATCATATTATTTGAAATAATATTATAAGGTTTTTTATATTTATTAGATTTTGAAATTATTTTATCTTCTATATCTGTTATATTTCTAATATAATTAACTTTATATCCTTTATAAATTAAATATCTAATTATAATATCAAAAATTAAAAATGTTCTACCATGTCCTATATGACATAAATCATATACTGTAATACCACATACATATATATTAACAAAATTAGTATTATAAGGTTGAAATATTTCTTTTTGTTTTGTTTTTGTATTAAATATTTTTAACATATAATTTTATTTTATATATAAATATTATTTATCAAATAATAAATAATATTAATTATATTTTTTTTAAAAATAATAATATAAATTTTATAGCGGAAAACGAGATTTGAACTCGCGACCCCAACCTTGGCAAGGTTGTGCTCTACCTCTGAGCTATTTCCGCATTTAATTTAATAAATAATTTAATTAATTTTAAACAATTTAACATATTAAATTTGCCCAGACTTGGAATTGAACCAAGGACACAAGGATCTTCAGTCCTTTGCTCTACCAACTGAGCTATCTGGGCATATTTTAATAATTAAAAAATATTTAATAAATACAGTCAATATATTTTATTAATTTATAAATTATTATGTAATATAAATATATTGATTATATATCATTTATTAAATTAAATGCACTCTGCTGGAATTGAACCAGCAACCTACAGCTTAGAAGGCTGTTGCTCTATCCAATTGAGCTAAGAGCGCTATGAATTTGATTAACTATTTTAAAAACATTTATATTTTTAAATATTATATTAAATTTTAATTAAAGTAAATATTTATTTTTAAAAAAAATATATATTTTTTAAATAAATAAGAGAGAAAAATACATGATATCTTATGTTATTGATGGTAAAATATTATCTAAAAAAATAAAAAAAGAAATATTTTATAATGTAAGAAATTTAGTTAAAAATGGTAATCGTGTTCCTTTATTATCAATAGTGTTAGTAGGCAATAATTATTCATCACACTTATATATTAATAATATTAAACAATATTGTAATGAAATAGGATTTCTAGTTGTAATATATTATTTTCCATATGATGTTATAGAAGTAAATATATTAGATTTAATAAATCAACTTAATTTTTCTTTTTTAATAGATGCAATTTTAATTCAAATGCCTTTACCTAGATCAATAAATAATAAAAAAATTTGTGAAAAAGTTATACATAATAAAGATGTTGATTGTATTAATCCTTTTAATATAGGTAAATTGTTTCTTAAACGTCCATTTTTTATACCTTGTACACAAAAAGGTATATTTTCATTAATAAATTATTATAATATTAAAATTTGTGGTTTAAATGCTTTAGTTTTAGGTAAATCAAATATTGTAGGAAAACCAATTAGTTTTAAACTGTTATTATCAGGCTGCAATGTAACATTAACTAATATTTTAAATATTAATTTAAAATTTTTAATAAAAAAATCTGATTTAATTATAGTAGCTTTAGGAAAAGCAAAATTTTTAAAAGGATCTTGGATTAAAAAAGGATCAATAGTGATAGATGTAGGAATTAATAAATTAATAAATGGCGTATTAGTAGGTGATGTAGATTACTATAGTTCTTTAAAGAAAACTTCATATATAACTCCAGTTCCCGGAGGAATCGGACCCATGACAGTGGCGTCTTTAATGCAAAATATTTATAAAGCATATAAACATAATAATTTAATTTATAAATAAATATTTATTTATAAATAAAATTAAATATTTATACGGTACGGACGGGATTCGAACCCGTGACCTCCGGCGTGACAGGCCGATATTCTAACCAACTGAACTACCGTACCTCAATTTTTTTAAAAATTCAATTAACTAAATTATTTTGGAGCTAAGCGGAATCGAACCGCTGACATCCTACGTGCAAAGCAGGTGCTCTTCCATCTGAGCTATAGCCCCTAATAATATTATATATTTTATTATATAATAATATATTATATTATTTTAATTAAAATGTAAACTTAAAAATTATAATTTTAAAAAAAATGTCAATTTTAAAAATATTACAATATCCTGATTTAAAGCTTCGTAAAATTTCTAATATTGTTAATATTATTAATAATAATATTAAAATTAATATAGATGATATGTTTGAAACCATGTACCATTTTAATGGTATAGGATTAGCTGCAATTCAAGTAAATATTAATAAACGTATCATAATAATTGATATTATAAGAAAAAAAAATAGTAAATTAGTTTTAATTAATCCAGAAATTATTAAAACAGAAGGAATTATAAAATCAAATGAAAGTTGTTTATCCATACCTAATATAAATAAATCTATTAAAAGATATAAAAAAATAAAAATAAAAGCAAAAAATTATAGAGGAAAATATTTTGAATTATATGCTTTTAATTTATTATCAATATGTATACAACATGAAATGGATCATTTAATTGGAAAATTAATTATTGATTAATTTAATAAATTTTTTAAAAATAATTTAAATTAAAAATAAATATATTTAATTTTTCATCAACAATATATTTATAATTAATTTAAATTAATAATTGTGATTAATATTAATCAATATATAAATAAATTAATAAATATTATTTATATATTAAAAATTATTTTTAAATAAAATGAAAAATATAAATTAATAAATTAATTTAAAAAAAATGTTTTATTTATATATAATTAAAATTTTTATTAATTCATAAAATTTTTACAAATCATATTAAATATTAAACATGAACCAACTATTAAAATAATAGAAATTATTATTGTAAATAAAAAAGATATAATGTACCATATATTTTTAATATATTTATTAATATTTATAAAAAATATTAAATGTGTCAAAATATTATTGAAAAATAAAATTAAAATGTAAATACTAATTTTATTATTATGTATATTAGTATTTACAATAATAAATGATAATATTGTAAAAAATAAAGAAAGTAAAAAACCTATTAAATATTTTTTAATATATAAATTTTTACTTTTTAAAAAATTTAATTTTTTATTCAATTAAATTACTCCAATAAAATAAACAAATGTAAGAATTACAATCCAAATTATATCTAATAAATGCCAAAATAAACTTAAACATTTAAATTTAACTAAATTTGGTTTACTAAAACCATTTACAATAACATGTATAATCATTATTACTATCCATATAATACCAATTATTACATGTAATCCATGCATTCCTATTAAAGTAAAATAAGAAGATAAAAAAGCACTTTTATTATAACAATATCCTTTTCTACATAAATTTAAAAATTCATAAATTTCAACAAATATAAATATTGAACCAAAAAAAATAGTTATTATTAACCATAATATTGTTTTGAATTTATTGAATTTTTTTATATTCAAAATAGAAATTCCATATGTAAAGCTACTTATTAATAGTATAATACTTTCAATAAAAATTAAAAAAAAATTAGAAATATTATTAACTTTAATAACGTTAAATGAATTATTTTTTAAAACAAAATATGTTGCTAATAAAGTAGAAAATAATATTATATCACTCATTAAATAAATCCAAAAACCAAAAATTTTAATATTATTGTCATCATTTTTTTTTTTTATATAATTAATATTTTTTTTTTTAATATTTAACATTTTATTCTCTAATTTTAGATTTTTATTTTAACATTTTATTATTTATTTTAAGTTATTATTTTCTATTTTTTTAATTATATCTATTGAAATATTTTCATATCTATCTTCATCTAAAGTATGAATTACAAAAGAAATTAAAAATAGAATAATACATATTATTAATATCCACCAAATATGCCAAACTAATGCAAAACATAAAAAAATACTAATTAAAAATATTATAAAACCTATATTTTTATTTTTAGGCATATGAATTTTTTTATAAACTAAATTATTTTTTTTATTTATTTTTTTTTTATTTTTTAAATACCAAAAAATATCTATTTTATTATTTATCTTAGGTATAAGGGCAAAATTATAAAAAGGAGGAGGCGATGATGTAGACCATTCTAAAGTTCTACCATCCCATGGATCCCCTGTAATATCTTTATTTTTTTTTCTATTAATAAAACTTATAATTATTTGTATAATTTGACATATTATACCTATAGCAATTATTATACTACCTATAGCTGATATTTTTAATAAATTATGAAAATCAGGATCTATTTCTTTACTTAATCTTCTAGTCATTCCCATTAAACCTAATATATAAAGAGGAATAAATGAAATATAAAATCCTAAAATCCAAAAATAAAAAGAAATTTTTCCCCATTTTTCATTTAAAATAAAACCAAAAACTTTAGGAAACCAATAATTAATTCCTGCAAAACATCCAAAAACAACACCACCTATAATTACATTATGAAAATGAGCAACTAAAAACATACTATTATGTAGTACAAAATCAATTCCAGGTATTGATAGTAATACTCCAGCCATACCACCTATAGAAAAAGTAATTATAAAACCTATAGTCCATAACATGGATGAGTGAAAATGTATTTTACCTCTATAAAGAGTAAATAACCAATTAAAAATTTTAACACCAGTAGGTATAGCAATTATCATTGTCATTATACCAAAAAAAGAATTTACATCAGATCCAGAACCCATAGTAAAAAAATGATGAAGCCATACACAAAAAGATAATAAAGTGATTGCAACTGTAGCAAAAACTAATGAAGTATAACCAAAAAGTTTTTTTTTAGAAAAAGTTGATACTATTTCTGAAAAAATACCAAATACAGGTAGTATTAAAATATACACTTCAGGATGACCCCATGCCCAAAAAAGATTTATATACATCATAATATTACCACCCATTTCATTAGTAAAAAAATGTGTATTTATATATCTGTCTAATGATAATAATAAAAGAGTTACTGTTAAAATTGGAAATGCAGCAATAATTAATATATTTGTACATAATGAAGTCCATATAAATGCTGGCATATTCATCATTTTCATACCAGGAGCTCTCATTTTAATAATAGTAGTAAAAAAATTTATACCAGTTAGTATTGTTCCAATTCCAGATATTTGTATACTCCATATCAAATAATCTACACCGACACCAGGACTGTATTCTATTCCTGATAAAGGTGGATAAGCAGACCATCCTGTTTGTGCAAATTCACCAATTCCAAGAGATAAATTTATAAGAACAAATCCTGAAAAAAATAACCAAAAACTTATAGAATTTAAAATAGGAAACGCAACATCTCTTGATCCTATTTGTAATGGAACTATAATATTCATTAATCCAATAATTAAAGGCGTAGCCATAAAAATAATCATAATAACTCCATGAGCAGTTATTATTTGATTAAAATGTTTGGGAGTTAAAAAACCATTACCTCCAGATGAAACAATAGATTGTTGAAAACGCATCATCAAAGCATCTATAAATCCTCTTAAAAGCATTATAAATGCTGTAATAATATACATTATTCCTATTTTTTTATGATCTAATGTAGTTATCCATTCATACCAAATATATTTCCATTTTGAAAAATAAGAAATAGTAATAAATAATCCTAATATTACAACTAATGTTATAAATATTGTAAACATAATAATTGATTCATGATATGGAATTGAATTAAAATTTAATTTTCCTAAAAGCATTATTTATCCTTAATTAAATATAAATTTTATTTAAAATATTTTAACTTAATTTACTTTTTGATTAGATTTTTTAATTACATATTGATATAATTTAGGTATAACAAAAGAAAAATATTGTATTGAATTGTTTTCACTAGGATAAGAAATCTTTTCATAATCTTTAATATCTTTAATAAAATTAGTAGATGATTTAACTTTTTTAATCCAATTTAAAAAATTATATTTATCAGGTGTTACTATAACTTTAAATTTCATTCCATAAAAACCTTTTCCACTAAAATTAGATGAAATACCTTTATAATTTCCTGCTTTATTAGAAATAAGATTAAGTACAGAACTCATACCTGACATCGCATAAATTTGGCTTCCTAATTGAGGAATAAAAAATGAATTCATTACTGAATTTGATGTAATTTCAAATTTTATTGGAATATTAACAGGAAAAGCTATTTCATTTATAGTTGCAATGTTATTTTTTGGATAAATAAATAACCATTTCCAATCCATGGATATTACTTGAATCTTTATTTTTTTATATTTTGATATTATTTTTTTTTTTTGATCTAATTTATGTGTTGAATTCCAAGTTATATAACTTAAAATAGAAACTATAATAATAGGAATTGACCATATATAAAATTCTATTTTTTTAGAATAACACCAATCAGGATTATATTTAGAATTTAAATTTGATGATTTATATTTTAATATAAATATAAAAGTAGTTATTATTATAGGTACTATTAATAATAACATTAAAATTGAAGATAATATAATTAAATTACGTTGTTCTATTCCGATTTGACCTTTTGGAAACATTAATGCTATTTCTTTACAACCACTTAAGCACATATAAAATATAAACATTAATATTATGTATATAAATTTTATTATTTTCATAGATTTTTTACTCTAAATTTAAAAAAAATTAAATATTAACGTGAAACTTATTAATTAATTTTTCAAAATCCATTTTTTCTAAAATACGTTTTGATATTTAAAGTTATTGAATTTTAAATTAAAATATAAAAAATTATTCAATTAAATTTAAAAATAATAATATATTATTTTAAATAAAATATTAAAACTTAATTTTAAGTATATAAATAATATCAATTAATTTATATTAAATCAATATTTAATTTATTATTTATATTCAGTTATTAATATAAATAATAAATTAAAATGGAAAATAATAAATGAAAAAAAAAAATATAATAGAAGAATTATACAATAGAAATATGATTTATCAAATTACAAATAAAAATTATATATCTAATATTTTAATAAAAAAAAAAATTAATTTATATTGTGGTTTTGATCCTACATCTGATAGTTTACATGTTGGACATTTAATAGTTTTATTATGTTTAAAACATTTTCAATTATCAGGACATCGTCCAATAATATTAATTGGTGGTTCTACTGTATTAATTGGTGATCCTAGTTTTAAAAATATAGAACGTAATTTTACCAATATTGAAAATATTGATCATTATGTTGAAAAAATTAAACTTCAAATATCTATGTTTTTAAATTTTAATTGTGGAAAAAATAGTGCTATTATATTAAATAATAAAGATTGGTTTAATAAAATTAAAATTATTGATTTCTTAAATAAAATAGGAAAACATTTTTCAGTTAATAAAATGATTACTAAAGAAATTATTAAAAATAGATTGATTAAAAAAAAACATGGAATTTCTTTTACTGAATTTTCTTATAATTTATTACAAAGTTATGATTTTTCATATCTTTATAAAAAATATAATGTAAAATTACAAATCGGTGGAGCTGATCAATGGGGAAATATTACTTCTGGAATATTTTTAACTCATAAATTATATAATAAAAAAGTATATGGATTAACTGTTCCAATTATAACTAATTCTAATGGAATAAAATTTGGTAAAACTTCCAAAGGAACAATTTGGTTAGATAAAAATAAAACTAGTCCATATAAATTTTATCAATTTTGGATTAATATTCCCGATAGTGATATATTAATGTTTTTAAAAATTTTTAATTTAATTGATAATATTAAAATAAAAAAAATAGAAACAGATTATAAATTAAAAAGCAATTTTTATAATTATAAAAAACAAATATTAGCAGAAGAAATTACTAAAATTGTGCATGGAGAAATAGGATTAAAATCTGCAAAACGAATAACATATAGTTTATTTAAAAATAAAGTTATAAACTTAACAGAAAAAGATTTTAAACAATTATATAAAGACGGTATGAACACTATAAATATTAAAAAAGATTGTGATTTACAAGAAATTTTAAAAAATTCTAACTTGGCTAAATCTCGAAATCAAGCTAGAATTTTAATAACATCTAATGCAATATCAATAAATGGCAATAAACAAAATAATCCTGAATATATATTAAATAATAATGATAAAATTTATAGTAGATTTACTATTATTAAAAAAGGCAAAAAAAAACATTGTTTAATAAATTGGAAAAAAAAAATATAATAAATTAAATTTATATACTATAATTTAATTTAAATTAGATAATTAATATTTATTTAGAAAATATATAATTTTTTAAAATTAAAGAGGATATTATGACATTATATAATAATTTTAATAGTATTTTAAATGAAAAATATTTCTTACCAATCATTGTCGAAAATACATATAGAGGTGAACGTTTATATGATATATTTTCTAAATTACTTAAAGAAAGAATAATCTTCATAACAGGTTATATAGAAGATTACATGGCAAATTTAATAGTAGCTCAAATAATATTTTTAGAATCTGAAGATCCATCAAAAGATATAAATTTATATATTAATTCTCCAGGTGGAATAATTACATCAGGTATGTCAATATATGATACAATGCAATTTGTAAAACCAGATATTAGTACTTTATGTATGGGTCAAGCTTCTTCTATGGGGGCTTTGTTATTAGCTAGCGGATGCAAAGGTAAAAGATTTTGTCTACCAAATTCTAGAATTATGATTCACCAACCATTAGGTGGATTTAAAGGTCAAGCTAGTGATATAGAAATTCATGCTAATGAAATTTTAAAAATAAAAAAAAAAATCAATAAATTAATTTCTAAACATACAGGTCAAGATATTGAAAAAGTATATAAAGATACTGAAAGAGATTGTTTTTTATCTGCAAATAACGCAATTAAATATGGTTTAGTTGATTGTATTTTAAAAAAAAGAATTTAAAAAATAGATTTATATAAGAATAATATTAAAATTATATTTTAAATAGGTTAAATAATGGTAGATAATAACAAAAAAAAAAATTTACTTCATTGTTCTTTTTGCAATAAAAATCAAAAAGAAGTGTTTGAAATTATTTCAGGAAAATCATCTTGCATATGTAATAATTGTGTGTATTTATGCAACGAAATTATTGAAAAAAATATTAAAAAAAATAATGATCAAATTAATAATTTTAAAATTAAAAAACCTTATCAGATATATAATTATCTTAAAAAACATGTTATAGGTCAAAAAAAAGCTAAAAAAATACTTTCTGTTGCTATTTACAATCATTATAAATGCTTAAATAAAGATTATATTATAAATAATAATAAAATTGAAAAAAGTAATGTTTTATTAATTGGTCCAACTGGTAGTGGAAAAACTCTTTTAATCGAAAAACTTGCTAATTTTCTAGATATTCCATTTTCTATATCTGATGCTACAACTCTTACTGAAGCTGGATATGTAGGTGATGATGTAGAAAGTATTTTAAATAAATTATTACAAAAATGTTCTTACGATATTAAAAAAGCAGAAAAGGGAATAATATATATTGATGAAATTGATAAAATTTCACGTAAATCTTTTAATCCATCTATTACTCGAGATGTTTCTGGAGAAGGTGTTCAACAATCATTATTAAAAATAATTGAAGGTACTATTTCTTCAGTTCCTATAAAAGGTGGTAGAAAACATCCTTTGCAAGAATATTTAAATATTGATACTTCTAAAATATTATTTATTTGTGGAGGTTCTTTTTCTGGAATTAATAAATTAATTGAAAATAGAATTGAAATTAATAAAGGCATTGGATTTAATTCAATAATTAAAAATTCTTTAAATAATAATAAAAAGATCAAAAAAAAAACAAATATTAATTCAAAAGATTTAATTAAATTTGGTTTTATACCAGAATTAGTTGGACGTCTTCCAATAATTGTTCAATTAAACAAATTAAATGAAAAAGAATTAGTAAAAATTTTATATAAACCTAAAAATTCAATAATAAATCAATATAAAAATTTATTTAAATTAGAAAATGTTAATTTAGAATTTCAATACGAATCTTTAATATATATTGCAAAACAAACTATTAAAAAAAAAACTGGTGCAAGAGGCTTGAGATCTATTTTAGAAAATATGTTACTAAAAACAATGTTCAAAATTCCTTCTAAAAAATACATTAAAAAAATATTAATAGAAGAAAATATTTTTTTAAATAAATCTAAACCTATTATTATTTATAAATAAAAATGAAAATATAAATTAATTTAATTAATAAGAATTAAATTTATACATTAATGTTTTAAATTTACAAATAATACATTTTAATTAATTTTAAATTTAAACTTAGTTAAATTTAAGAGATAAATATATGAATTCAAATTTTAAAAATAATAATCGTATATTAGTTCCTGTATTAACACTTCGTGATGTTGTAGTTTATCCGTATATGATAATTCCTTTATTTGTAGGTAGAGAAAAATCAATTCAATGTTTAGAAAAAGCAATAAAATTAGATAAAAAAATAATAATAGTAACTCAAAAAGAATCTTCTAAAGATAATCCTGATATAAATGATATTTATCATGTAGGTACATTATCATCTATATTGCAAATTATTAAACTTCCAGATGGTACTATAAAAGTATTGATTGAAGGTTTAAAAAAAATAAAAATAAAATTATTAATAGATAATGTTAACTATTTTTCAGCTGAAATATATAATATTAAAAATAAAAAATTAGATTTAAATATAAAAGATATTTTAATTAAAACTTTATTAAGTAATTTTAAATTTTATGTTAATTTAAATAAAAAAATACCTAAAGAAATAATTCATTCCTTAAATTCTATTAACGATATTTATAGATTAGTTGATACTATCGCTTCCCATATGCCTTTAAAAGTACCTGATAAACAATTAATTTTAGAAATCAATGATACTAAAGAACAAATAGAATATCTTATTAAAATGATTACATTAGAAATTGATTTATTAAAAATAGAAAAAAAAATAAGAAACAGAGTTAGAAATCAAATGGAAAAAAGTCAAAGAGAATATTATTTAAATGAACAAATAAAAGCTATTCAAAAAGAAATAGGTTACATAGATGAAATAAAAGACGAAAATGAAATATTAAAAGAAAAAATAGAAAAAACTAATATGTCTAAAGAAGCAAAAGAAAAAGTTAAATCAGAATTTAATAAATTAAAAATGATGTCATCAATGTCAGCTGAAGCTACTGTTGTAAGAAGTTATATAGAATGTATATTATCTGTTCCTTGGAATATTAAAAGTAAAATTAAAAAAAATATTAAACACGCTAAAAATATTTTAGAAAAAGATCATTTTGGATTAAATAATGTAAAAGAAAGAATTTTAGAATATTTATCAGTTCAAAGTAGAAAAAATACAACCAAAGGTCCAATTATCTGTTTAGTAGGACCACCTGGTGTAGGTAAAACTTCACTTGGAAAGTCTATAGCCAAAGCAACTGGACGTAAATATATAAGAATATCTTTAGGTGGTGTTCGTGATGAAGCCGAAATTCGAGGACATCGTCGTACTTATATAGGATCCATGCCAGGTAAAATAATTCAAAAAATGTCTAAAATAGGAGTTAAAAATCCTCTTTTTTTATTAGATGAAATTGATAAAGTATCTTTTGATACAAGAGGTGATCCATCATCTGCTTTGCTTGAAGTTTTAGATCCAGAGCAAAATATTGCATTTAATGATAATTATTTAGAAATAGATTATGATCTTTCTGATGTTATGTTTATAGCTACTTCTAATTCTTTGAATATATCATCACCTTTGCTTGATAGATTGGAAATAATAAAAATTTCAGGATACACTGAAGATGAAAAAATTAATATCGCTGTTAATTATTTAATTCCAAAACAAAAAAAAAGAAATGCTGTTAAAAAAAATGAATTATTAATAGAAAAAAAAAGTATAATTAATATAGTTAGATATTATACCAGAGAATCTGGTGTTAGAAATTTAGAAAGAGCAATATCTAAAATATGTCGTAAAACAGTAAAAAAAATAATAACTAATAAAAAAATTAAATTTATTAATATTAATAAAAAAAATTTAAAAAAATTTTTAGGTATTAAAAAATTTAATTATGGATATGCACAAAAAAAAAATATAATAGGTCAAGTAACAGGATTAGCATGGACAGATTCTGGTGGTGATCTTTTAACAATAGAAACCGCATGTGTGCCTGGAAATGGAAAATTAATTTATACAGGTTCTCTAGGTAAAGTTATGAAAGAATCAATTCAAGCAGCTATTACAGTAGTAAAATCAATTTTATTTAAAATTGGAATTGGTAATTATTTATATGATAATCAAGATATACATATTCATGTACCTGAAGGTTCTACTCCAAAAGATGGACCCAGTGCTGGTATTGCTATATGTAGTTCTATATTTTCTTGTATTTCACAAAATCCAATAAAATCATATATCGCTATGACAGGAGAAATTACTTTAAGAGGTACAATATTACCTATAGGTGGATTAAAAGAAAAACTTTTAGCTGCTCATAGAGGTGGAATTAAAAAAGTTTTAATACCTTATAAAAATAAAAAAGATTTAGAAAATATTCCTATTAATATTTTAAAAGTTTTAAACATTAAAATGGTTAGTAAAATAGAAGAAGTTCTTACTATTTCTTTAAAAAAAGATCCTTTTAAAACTAAAAAAATAGAAGATATGTTAATTTAATTAATAAATAAAAAATTTTTAAAAATAATTAAATATTATAAAAATTAAACAAATTATTTAATATATTTTAATTTATTAATAAAGTAGTATTAATACTATATATCTAATATATATATTATAATCTAATATAGAATTTATATTCATTGTTAATATACTTAATTAATAAATATTAATTTTTATTAAAATTAATATCAGCAGCACTATTAAATTTAGATAATTTATTTTACTAAAAACTAAATAATTTAATGCTGCTGTATTTTATTTATTAAAATTAAGAAATTATAAAATATATTAATTATTCTAACTACACTTTTTTGAAAATATTAAATTTCTAAAAAAAATAAAAATATATTTTTATTTTTTTAATATATATGAAATCTTATTTCAATATAATACTTATTGGTTTAGGTTTATCAAATGGACTTATTGCAATTCGTTTAAAACAACATTTTCCAGATTTAAATATTTTATTAATTGATAAAAATTTAAATATAAATTCCAATAAAACTTGGTCTGTTTATTTTAATAATAAACTTTTAATTAAAAATAACTGGTTGTTTCCAATAATAGATTATTTTTGGCCTAAATATATTATAAATTTTAAAAAATATAGGAGATTAATCAATAAAGAATATTTAACTATTACTTCAAATAAATTTTATAAATTTATAAAAAAAAATTTCAAAAAAAAACTAATAATTCAATATGTTGTAAGTATTTTAAGTGATCATTCTTTAAAATTAAATAATAATGTAATAATAAATTCAGATATAATAATAGATGGACGTGGTTATAAAAAAAATAAAAATAAAAAATGTTATTTTCAATATTTTTTTGGTCAAGAATTTAAAATTCATAATTATGATAATATTAAAAATCCAATTATTATGGATGATATTTTAAATCAAAAATATGGATATAGATTTTTATATATTTTACCAATTTCTAAATATTATATATTGATTGAAGATACAATTTACTTAAAAAATTTTAATTTAAAAATTAAAATTTATAATAATAATATATTAAAATATTTAAAAAAAAATAAATTTTATATTAAAAATATTATAAGAGAAGAAAAAGGAATAATTCCTATTTATTTATATAATAATAAGAATTATTATATTAAAAATATAAAAATTCCTTGTAGTGGATTAAGGGCAGGATTATTAAATAATACTACAGGATATTCTTTTCAATATTCTGTTTTTTTAGCGGATAAATTAAGTAAAATTAATAATTTTACATCTTTTAACTTAAATAAATTAATTATTAAGATTTCATATATTATATGGAATAAAAATATTTTTTTAAGAGTATTAAATACTATATTTTTAATTAATAATTTTACTTATAAAAAAAAAAAAATAATTCAAAATTTTTATACATTATCTGATAATATAATAAATAAATTTTATTTATGTAAATTACATTTATTACAAAAAATTAAAATTATATATATTAATATTAAAAATTTATTTTAAATATTAATATATATAATATATGTTTTTTAAAACAAATTAATATATTAGATTTTTAGATTGTAAATCTGCATGATATGATGAGCGTACAAATGGTCCACAATAAACATGATTAAAACCCATTTTTAATGCTTCATTTTTTATATATTCAAATTCTTCTAAACTTACATATCTTTTAACAGGTAAATGATAAGATGTAGGTTGCAAATATTGACCAATTGTTATCATATTAACACCACAATTTATTAGATCCTGCATTACTTTAAAAATTTCTTTTTTTTTTTCACCTAAACCAATCATTAAACCTGATTTAGTTTTTATTTTAGGATTAAAAAATTTAAATTTTTCTAATAAATTAAGAGATTTAAAATAATTTGCACCTGGTCTAATTTTTTTATAAAGTCTAGGTACATTTTCTATATTATGATTAAATATGTCTGGAACATGTAAATTTATAGTATTTAAAGCTAAATTCATACAATTTTTAAAATCAGGTACTAATATTTCAATTTTAATTTTATTATTTTTTTTTCTAATAACCTCAATACATTTAGCAAAATGTTTTGATCCTCCATCTTTAAGATCATCACGATTAACAGAAGTAATTACAACATATTTTAGTTTAATTTCATTAATAGCGTTTGAAATATTCAGGGGTTCTTTATAATTTTTATCAATTGGTCGTCCATGATTTACATTACAAAAAGGACAATTTCTAGTACATAAATTACCTAAAATCATAAAAGATACTGTTCCAGAATTAAAACATTCATTTAAATTTGGACATGATGCTTCTTTACATACAGAATTTAAATTATTTTTAGTAATAATTTTTTTAATTTTATTTATTAATATATTATTAATTGGTAATTTATTTTTAATCCAATAAGGTTTTTGTATTTTTTTAATTTTATTTTTAATATTTATTATTTGTATTATTTTTGATGATTTTTTTTTTTTATTATTATTTAAATATATTTTTTTAATCATATTAATTTCAATTCCATAAATTAAATATAAAATTGTTTTTAATAATATTTAAAATAAATTATTTTAAGTTAAATTTATAATTTTTAATTTTTAAAAATTTAATACATTCTAAAATTAAAATTTTTAATACATTTAAAATTTTAATTTTAGGACAAAGATCACTTATTTGTGTCATTTTTATATTTTCATATCCACATGGTTTTATATATAAAAAAGGTGACATATCCATCTTAATATTAAAAGATAGTCCATAAAGAGAACAACCTTTGATAATACTAATACCGATAGAACAAATTTTATAAAATCTAATATATATACCAGGTGAATTTTTAATAGAATGTGAAAAAATATTAAATTTATATAAAGTAGAAATAATTATTTTTTCAAATACAATAATTAAATCGAAAATTTTTAATTTTTTTTTTTTAAGATTTAATAAAAAATATATTAATTGTTGCCCTGGTCCATGAAATGTAATTTTTCCACCTCTACTACTATTATTTAAAGGTATTGTGCTGTTTTTAATAAAATTTATATTTTTAACTATTTTGCCTTTTGTAAAATTTTTGAAATGTTGAGATAACCATATTTCGTCATAACTATGTTTGTTACGATTTTTACTAAATTCTTTCATTTTTTTTGTAATTTTTTTATAATTTTGTAAATTTAATTGACGAAAAATTAAAATATTTGACAATATGTATCTCTTTATTTATAAATATTTTTAAAATTAATAAATAATTGAGGAGGAGGTGGGATTCGAACCCACGAAAGATAATTATAATCTTTGCCAGTTTTCAAAACTGGTGCTTTAAACCTCTTAGCTACTCCTCCAATGTTAAAAAATTTAAACAAAAATATTTTTATTATTTTTAATTTTTAAAAATTATATTAAAAATAATATATTTATTCTATATATATTTAACTAAATTAAAATTTAGTTAAATAATTAATAATTAATCAATCATTTAAATTGCATTTAATTTAAAATTCAATATATATATTTAATATATTAATTATAATATAATATTTATTATATAAAGAAAAATTATTTTAATTAAAATAATATTAATTTATAATTAATATTTATTTTAAAAATAATTTTAATTTAAAAAATTAAATGTTATTATTTTAAATATGCGTTCTTAGCTCAGATAGGTTAGAGTATCATCTTGACATGATGAGGGTCAATGGTTCAAATCCATTAGAACGCATTTTATATTTAAAAGATTTATTTATATTATTTTAATAAAATTTTTAAAATTATATATTTTAAAAAATTTTATATAAAATTATTTTTTAAATTTCTTAATTTAGAAAAAATATATTAATAATAAATAACATATATACTAATTAAATTTATGAAAAAAACTAAAATTGTTTGCACTATTGGTCCAAAAACAGAATCTTTTAAGATTATTTCTAATCTTATTGATTTAGGAATAAATGTAATACGTCTTAATTTATCTCATGGATGTCATAAAGATCATAAAAACAGAATTTTTAATTTAAGAAATATATTAGAAAAAAAACATAAAAAAATATCTATAATGCTAGATACTAAAGGGCCTGAAATACGCACTATGACTTTGAAAAAAAAAAAAGATGTTTTTATTAAATCAGGTCAAATATTTACTTTTACAACAGATAAATATTTCTTAGGGAATGAAAATAAAGTTGCGGTGAATTATAAATATTTTTTTAAAAATTTAATTTATGGAAATAAAATTTTAATAGATGATGGATTATTAGAAATGACAGTAATAAAAATAATTAATAATGAAGTCATTTGTAAAGTTAATAATAATGGTTATTTAGGAGAAAATAAAGGAATAAATATTCCAGATGTATTAATTAATATACCAATATTATCTAAAAAAGACAAAAAAGATTTAATATTTGGTTGTAAACAAGGTGTTGATTTTATAGCTGCTTCTTTTATTAGAAATAAAAATGATATTAAAAAAATACGTAATTATTTAAATAAATATGGAGGAAAAAATATTAAAATATTTTCTAAAATAGAAAACAAAGAAGGATTAAAAAATTTCGATGAAATATTAACATTATCAGATGGAATTATGATTGCTAGAGGTGATCTTGGAGTTGAAATTCCTATTGAAGATGTAATTTTTGCTCAAAAAATGATAATTAAAAAATGCAATTCACTAAGTAAAACAGTAATTACCGCAACTCAAATGCTTAATTCTATGATTACAAATCCTAGACCAACTAGAGCTGAAGCTGGTGATATATCTAATGCTATTATTGATGGCACAGATGCTGTCATGTTATCTGGTGAAAGTGCTAATGGTAAATATCCATTAAAATCTGTTTGTATTATGTCTAATATTTGTAAAAAAACAGATTTAAATTTTAAAAAAAAAAATATTGTAATTAAAAATAATATAAAAAGCATTACTGAATCTGTGTGCTTTGGTGCTGTAAAAATTTCAGAAATATTAAAATCTTCATTAATAGTAGTAGAAACTGAAAGTGGAAGATCAGCAAAATTAATACGTAAATATTGTCCTGTGTCTAAAATATTAGTTCTAACAAATAATATAATAACAGCAAAACAATTATTAATAATTAAAGGATTAAATTGTCAATTAATACAAAAAAACAAATATAAATATGATTTTTTTAATATAGGAAAATTCATAGCATTAGATAAAAAATTAGTTGTAAAAAAAGATATAATTATTATGGTTTCTAGAATTTCTTTAACAAAAAAAATAAAAAACAACATATCAGTTCATGTAATATAGAAAAAAATTTATTTTTTTGAAAATTTGATATAATATTTTAATATAATTAAATTATAGGTATGTATAAATGAATAAAAAAAAAATAATATATTTGATATTTGCTTTGTCTTTTCTTTTAGTTGGTTGCTCTAGTAATGATAAAACAGATAAATTATCTTATGATATTCATAATATAAATAATAAAATAGATCAAATAGATAATGACATTAATGGAATTAAATTAGAAATTAAAAAAATTAAAAATAATATTTTACAATATAAAAATACTATAAGTAGTAAAAAATATAATAAATAATAAATAAATAAAATTATTTAAATGGCGCATAAATGTGCCATTTTTATTAAATTACTATTTTTTTAATATATAAAGAAGATTTATATATTATATTTTTAATAATAATATCTAAACTATAAGATCTATTTTGTGATAAATGATTTTTAATATTTAATTTATCAAAAAGAAAATTAATATCATAATTAATAATTTCTATTACGTTCATTTTTTTATAAAATATATAAATAATTGATATTAATCCTTTTGTTATTGATGCATTACTATCACCAAAAAATATTAATTTACCTTCATTATTAATATACATTAAAATCCATATTTTACTTTGACATCCTTGTATTAAATTAATATTATTTCTTATATTCTTATTAAGTAAGAATATATATTCACCTAATTCAATTATATATAAATATTTTTCTTCCCATGTTGTACATAAAAAAAAATTTGAAACAAATGTATTTAAATTAGGAACATTAAACATTTTTTAATATCCTATATATTAAATTATAAAATATTATTAATTTTATATAAACTACATATAAGTTTATCTATATCTTTTTTATCTGTATACATTGCAATTGACAAACGACACATACTATTAACTTTAAAATAAGACATTAGAGGAATTGCGCATTGATTTCCAGTTCTGATTGAAATGCCATAATTATCAAGAAATATTCCCACATCATATGAATTATGTTTTCCTAAATTAAATGATATGACGCTTGTTTTGCTATTAAATCCATAAATAATTATTCCTGGAATCATTTTTAATGATTCAATTGTATATGTAATTATTTTATTTTCATGATTCTTAATATTATTAATTCCTATACTTTCAATATAATCAATTGCTGCACTTAAACCCATTATACCTATAATATTAACAGATCCTGCTTCAAATCTAAAAGGAATTTCAGAAAAAATACTACCTTTGTTTAAATTAACATTTTTAATCATAGAACCACCTCCCTCCCATGGTTTCATATTTTCTAAAATATATTTTTTGACATATAAAATACCTATACCAGAGGGTCCATACATTTTATGACCTGAAAATACATAAAAATCACAATCTAAATTTTGTACATCAACTTTATTATGCATAATATTTTGAGAACCATCAACTAAAATTAAAATTTTTTTAATAGATCTTATTTTTTTAATTATTTTAGATATATTATTTTTTGTACCTAATACATTTGATACTTGTGTTATAGAAAAAAATTTTGTTTTTTCATCAATTAAAGAATATATTTTAGATATATTAAGCTTGCCATTAGGTAATAAAGGAATATATTTAATATTAATGTTTTTTTCTTTAGCAATTATTTGCCATGGTACAATATTAGAATGATGTTCCATTTCAGTAATTAAAATATTATCACCTGATTTTAAATTATTTCTTACCCAACTATTAGTAACAAGATTTATTCCCTCTGTGGCACCTTTAACAAAAATAATTTCATCTGAAAATTTAGAATTTATAAATTTTGAAATTTGTTTTCTTATAAATTCTATTTTAGAAGTGGAATAATTAGACAATTTATATATACTACGATTAATAGAAGAATAAAAATATTTAAAATAATGATTTATACAATTTATAACTAAATTAGGTTTTTGAGATGTTGATGCATTATCAAGATATATAATTTTTTTATTATTAATTATTTTTGAAATCATAGGAAAATTATATCTAATTTTTTCTATAGGATATTTCATTATAATATATCCATTAATATATTATTAATATTAAATAATAAAAAATTAGATATTTTTTTATCTAAATTAATTTCTATTAATTCATTTGCAAATGCATATATTATTATTTTTTTTGCATCTTTAAATGATAATCCTCTAGATTGCAAATAAAATATTTGATTTAGATCAATTTTACCAATAGTTGCACCATGTTTGCATTTAATATTATCAGTATTTATTTCTAAATTAGGTTGTGTGAATACCTTAGATAAATTATCTAATAATAAATTATTATTTATCATTTTACTTTTTGATTTTATTGCATTTTTCTCAATTTTAATTAAACCATTAAATACACCTATACTTTTATCTTGAACTATTAATTTATGTAATTGTTTAATGGAACAATATTTTTTATTATTTTCAACATAAGTTATTATTTCATTAATATTGGAATTAAGAATTAATGATAAACTTTTTATTGAAATTTTAGACTTTTTTCCTTTTATTTTAACATTTAAATTATTTCTATTAAATCCAGATTTTAATACAAAAATATTATTTTTTATATTTGAATATTTATCAATAATAATATCATCATTACATATATGATATGTATTATTATTTTCAGTAAATATTTTGATATAGTTTAAAGTAGATTTTTTTTTTACTGTAATAGAAGTACGTGATCCAGTAAAATATTTTTTGTTTCCAAAACTTATAAAATGTTCAATTAATTGACATTTAGAATGAGATTCAATATGTATATGATGTCTATAATTAATCATGTTAACTATATTTGAATTTTTATTTCCATAATTAATATGTATTAAATATAATGGTCTAATAGTATTTATTTTTTTTTTTAAAGTTATTTTTACAGTTTCTTCTGACAAACTTTCAATTAAATGTAAAAAAAAATCAGATTTTATATTTACAGGTAATTTTTTTCTGTATAAACTCTGTTCTCTTTCTATTTTCCATATATTTTTATCAAAATTACTTAATTTATAAGACACAAATCCATTGATAAATACTATTTTACATGAATTTATATCCAAAATATTTTTAATATTTATTAAATTTAATTCTTCAAATGAGTTAACTAAATGAAAATTATGATCTAAAATTAAATCTAAATTAGTATATTTCCATGTATACTCTTTAGTACTAGGAATTCCTATTTTTTTTGCCATTTGAAAATGCTCTAATGAATAATTAGAACGTTGTTTTATATTTTTATTAAATAATTTATTAATTCTATTAATAAAATTAAATTTAATATTATTTTTTAATAAAACCATATCCATTATCCTCAATATATTTTGCCAAAGAATAATTACTATATCTTATTATTTTTCCATTATATAATATATGAATATAATCTGGTTTAATATATTTAAATATTCTTTGATAATGAGTAATAATTATTAATGAACGTTTATAATTTTTAAAAGAATTTATTATTCTTGAAATAATTTTTAAAGAGTCAATATCTAAACCTGAATCAATTTCATCTAAAATACATAAAGATGGTTCTAATATACTCATTTGTAATATTTCATTCTTTTTTTTTTCTCCGCCAGAAAATTCTTTATTTACTGATCTATTAATCATATCTATAGAAATTTTTAATAATTTCATATTTTTTTTTAATAAAGAATTAAATTTAAATATAGATATAGGTTTTTTTTTTTTATATTTACGAATAGAATTTAAAGATAATTGTAAAAAATATTTATTACTCACTCCATTTATAAAAATTGGATATTGAAATGATACAAATAAACCTTCACATGCGCGATATTCAGGATTTAATAATAAAAGATTTTTATTTTTAAAAATTATAGATCCATTAATAACATTAAAATTATTTTTACCAGCTAACGTCGATGTTAATGTGCTTTTTCCAGATCCATTTGGACCCATAATTGCGTGAACTTCTCCTGATTTTATTGTTAAATTTAATTCTTTAATTATTTTTTTATTATCTGTATTTACTGTTAAATTTTTAATTAATAACATTTTTTACCTTAATTAAATTATAAATAATTTTTAATTATAATATTTTATTAACCAACACTTTTTTTTAAACTAATAGTTAAAATTTTTTTTGCTTCTATATTAAATTCTAATGGTAATTCTGAAAAAATTTCTTTACAAAAACCATTTGCTATTATAGAAATAGCATTATCAATATTAATGCATCTTTGATTACAATAAAATAATTGATCATCACTTATACTAGAAGTAGTTGCTTCATGTTCTACAATAGAACTATTATTATTAGATTCAATAGAAGGAAATGTATATACACCACATTTATTTCCTATAATCATAGAGTCACATTGTGTAAAATTTTTAGAATTTATAGCTTTAGACATAATTTTAACTAAACCACGATATGTATTTGAACTTTTTCCATAAGCAATTCCTTTCGAAATTATAGTTGATGTAGTATTTTTACCTATATGAATCATTTTAGTACCAGTATCTGCTTGTTGATAACCATTAGTAATAGATACAGAATAGAAATTACCAGATGAATTATTACCATTTAAAATTACACTTGGATATTTCCATGTGATAGCTGACCCTGTTTCAGACTGAATCCAAGACATTTTTGAATTTGCACCTTTACATATTGCTCTTTTAGTAACAAAATTTAAAATTCCAGTATTAGGTTTATTTCCTGTAAACCAATTTTGTATAGTGGAATATTTTACTTCTGAATTTTTAAATAAAATTACTTCAACAACAGCTGCATGTAATTGATTTTTATTTCTATTTGGAGCAGTGCATCCTTCAATATAGCTAACATAACTATCTTCATCTGCTATTATTATAGTTCTTTCAAATTGTCCAGTTTTTTCAGAATTAATTCTAAAATATGTTGATAGATCTATAGGGCATTTTGTATTTTTAGGTATATATATAAAAGTACCGTCTGAATAAACAGCAGAATTTAAAGCAGAATAAAAATTATCATAATAAGGAACAACTGTTCCTAAATATTTTTTAATTAGTAATGGATATTTTTTAATTGCTTTACTAAAAGAACAGAAAATAATTCCTTTATCTTGTAATTGATTACTATGTGAAGTATATACTGAAACAGAATCAAAAATAGCATCTACCGCAAATTTATTATTTTTGTCTATAATTGGAACACCAAGTTTATCAAAAGTGTATTTTACTTCATTTGTTAAAAAATTTTTTGAATATTTATTTTTATTTTTAAATTCATTATTTTGTTTTTTTTTTTTTTGATTATTGTCATTAACAAATGGTGTTACATAATAATTAAAATTATTATAATTTAATTTTTTATAAAATCCTTTAATCCAATGAGGTTCTTTCATTTTTTTCCAAAAATTGTATGCATTAATTCTAAAATCAAGCATCCATTTTGGTTCATTTTTTTTTTTTGATATTTTATGTATTATTTTTCTGTTTATTCCATAAGGAAATTTTGATGTTTTGATAAAAGTAAAAAATCCTTCTTTATAATATCTTTTTTTTTTCAATAAATTTTATCCTTAAATTTTTTAAAAAAAATATTAATTATAAATATAATTAATATATCAAATTCCAAAACTTTTACCGCATCCGCAATAATAATTAGCTTGTGGGTTATTAAATTTAAATTCTTCTTTCGTTTTTTTTTTTACATAATCTATTTCTGTTCCGTTAATTAAAAATAAAATTTTAGACGAAACAAATATTTTAGCTCCGTTTTTTTCATATATTTTGTCATTTTTTTTTATAATTTTAACTTTTTTTAAAATATATTTAAATCCAGCACATCCAGATTTTTTTAATAAAATACGTAATCCAATCATAGAATAATCTTTTTTTGATAAAAAATTAATTTGTTTTGCAGCAGCATTTGTAATAACAATTTTTGTGATCATATTTTTTTTAAATTTTTTTTATAAATAAAATATCTTATTAATTAATATTTAAATACGTAATCCAATCATAGAATAATCTTTTTTTGATAAAAAATTAATTTGTTTTGCAGCAGCATTTGTAATAACAATTTTTGTGATCATATTTTTTTTAAATTTTTTTTATAAATAAAATATCTTATTAATTAATATTTAAATATTAATTTGTAATTTTTATAAAAATATTTTAAAATTAATTTAAATAAATTATATAAATTAATTATATATTAATTTTTTAAAAAATTAATATATAATTAATTTATATAATTTATTTAAATTAATTTTAAAATAAAAGGTACATTAATGTCAAAAATTATTAAAATAATTGGACGTGAAATTATCGATTCTCGCGGAAACCCCACTGTGGAAGCAGAAGTTCATGTACAAGGAGGATTTATTGGTATCTCTTCTTCACCTTCTGGAGCTTCTAAAGGATCTTTAGAAGCATGGGAACTCAGAGATTGTGATAATTCTCGTTTTTTAGGCAAAGGAGTAAAAAAAGCAGTTAATTCTATTAATAAATATATATCTCCATTATTAATAGGAAAAAATGCAATTTATCAATCTGATTTAGATAAAATGATGATAGATTTAGATGGTACTGATAATAAAAAAAATTTAGGAGCCAATGCTATTCTTGCAGTATCATTTGCTTTAGCAAAATCTGCATCAATGTCAAGAAATATACCTTTATTTTCTCATATAGCAGATCTTAATAATACTCCTAATGAATTTTCCATTCCATTACCTATGATGAATATTATTAACGGGGGTGTTCATTCAGATAATAATTTAGATATACAAGAATTTATGATTCAACCTATTAAAGCAAAAAATATTAAAGAAGCTATACGAATAGGATCAGAAATATTTCATAATTTATATTATATTTTAAAAAAACGAAAAATGTACACAGGTGTAGGTGATGAAGGTGGATTTTCTCCAAATTTATCTTCTAATGAAGAAGCTCTTTTATTAATAAAAGAATCTATAGAAATTTCAGGATATAAAATAGGTAAAGAAGTAACAATAGCTATAGATTGTGCAGCATCAGAATTATTTGATTTTAATACCAATTTATATAAATTAAAAAACGAAAATAAAATTTTTAATTATAAAGAATTTACTAATTATTTAACAGATCTAACAAATAAGTATCCTATTGTTTCTATTGAAGATGGTTTATATGAAAAAGATTGGAAAGGTTTTAGTTATTTGACAAAAAAACTAGGTAATAAAATTCAAATTGTTGGTGATGATTTATTTGCAACTAATATTAATTTATTAGAAAAAGGTATAAAAAAAAAAGTAGCAAATGCAATTATTATAAAAGCAAATCAAATTGGATCATTAACTGAGACTTTAAATACAATTCAAAAAGCTAAAAAATATGGTTATTCTACTATAATTTCACATAGATCTGGAGAAACTGAAGATACTACCATTGCTGATTTATCTGTAGGTACATCAGCTGGACAGATAAAAACTGGTTCAATAAGTAGAACAGATAGAGTAGCTAAATATAATCAATTGATTAGAATTGAAGAACATTTAAAATATAAAGCTAATTATAATGGTATATTGGAAATTCAAAATAATAAAAATTTTAAATTTAATAAATAAAATATATAAAATATAAAAATATAATTTCTAACAAACTTGATTTATTATTTTAATAACATATAAACAAAATTAATATATTAATAAGGAATATTTTTTTCATATGAAAGAAATATATATACATCAAGATATAGAAAAAAAAGTACAAAAATATTGGATTAAAAATAATACATTTAAATCTTTTGAAAATTTTAATAAAGAAAAATATTATTGTATTTCTATGATTCCTTATCCTTCTGGTAGTTTACATATGGGTCATGTTCGTAATTATACTATTGGTGATGTTATATCTAGATATAATAGAATGATTGGTAAAAATGTTTTACAACCTATAGGTTGGGATGCATTTGGATTACCAGCAGAAAATGCTGCAATTAAAAATAATGTTTCACCATATGATTGGACTTGTGCAAATATTTTATTAATGAAAAAACAACTGAAATCTTTAGGTTTAGGATATGATTGGGATCGTGAAATTAATACTTCTAGTCCTGAATATTATAAATGGGAACAATTATTTTTTATTAATTTATATAAAAAAAAATTAGTTTATAAGAAATATGTTGAAGTAAACTGGTGTCCTAAAGATAAAACAGTATTAGCAAATGAACAAGTAATTAATAATCATTGTTGGAGATGTGATTGTTTAGTAGAGATCAAAGAAATGTCACAATGGTTTTTAAAAATAACTAAATATGCTAATAGATTGTATAAAGATATTGAAAAATTAAATGGATGGCCCGAAAAAGTAAAAAATATGCAAAGAAATTGGATTGGTAAAATAGAATTAATGGAAATAACATTAAAAATTAAAAATTTAAAAAATGATATTAAAATATATACTAATTATCCAAATAGATTTATGGAAACTAAATATTTATTTATATCTTTTAATAATTTTATTTCTAAATTTGTAGCATCTTACAATCATTTATTTTTTCATTTAATTAAATATTTTTATTCAAATAATATTTCTAATTCAAATAATTTTAATGTTAAAAAAAAATTTATTAAAACAGGTTTACATGCTATTAATCCTTTAAATGGTAACAAAATACCTATATGGTCTACTAATTTTAAATTAATAGATTATAATAATGGATCTGTTTTAGGATTTAATAAAATTTATTTTAATATATATAAAATAAAAAAAAGTAAATTTAAAAAAAATTTAAATTCTATATCAAATTTATTAATTTTAAATAAAATAGGATGTTTTAAAACTAAATTTAAATTAAAAGACTGGTGTATTTCTAGGCAAAGATATTGGGGTGTTCCAATACCAATTTGGAAACTTAAAAATGGCAAAACTGTAACTGTACCTACAAATAAATTACCAATATTAATTTCAAAAAAAAAATATATAAAAAAAAATTTAAATAAAATTAAAAATAATTTTAAAAATTCTAAATATTATTATAAAGGTATTCCAGCTATTTGTGAAAATGATACATTTGATACATTTATGGAATCTTCATGGTATTATATTAGATATACTTGTAATACATACAAAAAAAGTATGGTAAATATTAAAGCTGCCAACTATTGGTTACCTATAGATCAATATATTGGTGGTATAGAACATGCAAATATGCATTTATTATATTTTAGATTTTATCATAAATTATTAAAAGATTTTGGATTAGTAAAAACTGATGAACCTGTTAAAAATTTATTATGTCAAGGTATGGTGTTATCAGATGCATATTATTATTTAGATTCTAAAGGAAATAAAGAATGGATATCACCATTAAATATAAAAATAGAAAAAAATAAAGATGGAAAAATAATAAAATTTTTAGATAAACAAGGAAGATCTTTAATCTATGCAGGTTTGAGTAAAATGTCAAAATCTAAAAATAATGGTGTTGATCCAAGTAAAATTATTAAAAAATATGGTGCTGATACTTTGAGATTATTTATAATGTTTGCTGCACCAGTTGAAATGTCATTAACATGGAAAAAATTTAAATTAAAAGGGATAAATAAATTTTTAAAAAAACTTTGGTCTATAACATATAGACATATTAAACATGGAATAATAAAAAATATTAGTTTGACTAATTTAAATAATAAACAAAAAAAATTTAGAAAAGAAATGTATAAAACTATTTATAAAGTTACATATGATATTGATAAAAAAAAATCTTTTAATACAGCTATATCTCATATAATGCAATTTATAAATAAAAAAATAAAATTTGATATATTTGATATTCAAGATAGAATTTTATTAAACGAAGCATTAATTAATATTCTTATTATCCTTTATCCATTTACACCTCATATATGTTTTATATTATGGAAATATATTGGTTGTAAAGAAAATATAGACAATGCTATATGGCCAATTATAGATAAAAACTTGATTTTAGATAAAAATATTTTATTAATTATTCAAATTAATGGTAAAGTACGTAGTAAAATTACTATTCCTAGAAAATTGAATATTATTTCAATCCGTAGTTTAGTTTTACAAGATTATAAAATTAAAAATTTAATTAAAAAAAAAATCATAATTAAAGAAATATATATTCCATTTAAATTATTTAATTTAGTTACAAATTAAATATCTATTTTTAGATATATTAAATTATTTTAATAAAAATAAAAAAATAATTTATAAAAATTTCAAAGAAAAATATTTAGGAATAAATATATTTATGATTAATATTTGTGCATATGATTTAATTAAAAATTCTAAAAAATATTTTAGTAAATTATATTTAATATATGGTGAAAATCAATTTTTAATAGAAGAAAGTAAAAAACATATTATTAAATTAGCAAAAAAAAAAAAATTCAAAATAAGATTAGATTTTATAATAAATTTAAAAACAAATTGGAAAAATATTTTTTTTTCTATCAAAGAAAAAAATTTATTTTATACAAATAAAATAATTATGATACAATTTAAAAATAAAATATATAATTCTATAATAGAAAAAGAACTTTTGAAGTTAATATTACTTATCAATAAAAATTTATTAATAATTTTTGAAATTAATATTTTTAATACAACAATTTTAAATTCATTATGGTGTAAAAAAATTTTTAAAAATTTAATATTGATTAATTGCTCTATTTTAAATAAAAATAATACGTTCAAATTGTTAAAAATTTATATTAAAAAAAAAAAAATATTAATAAATTATGATTCAGTTAATTATTTATATAATTATTATGATGGAAATTTATTATTGATTAATAAATCATTAGATCGTCTCAAAATTATATTTAATAAAAAATTGATCAATTTAAAAGTTATTTCATATTCATTTGATAATATTTATGAAGTGAATTTAAATTATTTAATATATTCAATTATGTATGGAAATATTAATAATTCAAATAATATTTTAAATAAAATTAAGTATGAATCAATTTCACCAATTTTAATTATTAGAATTATTCAAAATCATATAATTAAAATTATAAATATTAAAAAAAAAATAAATCAAATGACTTTAAATATAATTTTTAAAATTAATAATATGCATAATATTAATTTTAAAAATATTTATAAAAAAATAATATTTAATTTCTCTTTTTTTGATTTATATAAAATATTAATTTTAATTCGTAAAATTGAATTTTTAATTAAAACCGACTATAAATACAAAGCTTGTAATGATATATTAAATATAATTTATATTTTTAGTAAAATTAAAATTCCATTTTGTATTTTAAATTAATTTTAAAAAACAATAATTTTTTTAAAAAAATGAAATTTAATTAAGTATAAAGGAAAATAAAATGGCTGTTCAAAAAAGTAAATGTACTAGATCTAAAAGAGGTATGAGAAGATCACATGATGCATTATCATATTTTGTTTCTTTAACAACTGATAAAATTTCAGGGGAAATTCATTTACGTCATCATATATCTAAAAATGGTTTTTATAAAGGTAAAAAAATAATAATTAAAAAAAATAATTAAAAAAATAATAATTACAAAACATTAAATAAATTTAATTTTAAAAAAGTAAAAAATATGAATATATTTTCAATAGTTTTTCCTGGTCAAGGATATCATAAAAAAAAATATTATTAGATTTAAAAAAAAAATACAAAATAATTAAAGATACATTTGATGAAGCTTCTACATTTTTAGGATATGATATATATAAAATTATAGATAATAAAACTGAAAATTTTTATTTAACTTATAAAGCTGAAATAGCATTGTTAGTATCATCAATATCAATATGGAAATTATGGAAAGAAATTATAGGTATTAATCCAAATGTAATTGCCGGACATAGTTTAGGAGAATATTCATGTTTAATATGTTCTGGTGTTTTAAAATTTACAGAAACATTAAAATTAGTAGAAGAAAGAGGTAAAATAATAAGAAATTTAATTCCATATAAACAAGGATTAATGGCAGCTATTATAGGTATAAATAAAAAATATGTTTATCATGCATGTAAAAAAGCATCAAAAGAAGGAATAGTATTTCCTGCAATTTTTAATAATAAAAATCAAATAATAATTTCAGGACATAAAACAGCAGTAAAAAGAGCTATTACAATATGTTATAAATTTGGAGCTCTAAAAGCTTTTTTATTACCTATTTGTTTTCCTTTTCATTCTTATTTAATGAAACCAGTATCGTTAAAATTATCAAAAATTTTAAATAAATATAATTTAATTACTCCAAAAATCCCATTTGTAAATAATATAAGTTTTTCTTGTGAAAAAAATATAAATTTAATTAAAAAATCATTAATATATCAAATATATAAACCATTAAATTGGATTAATATTATCAAATATATTTCACAAAGAGGTGTAAAAATAATATTAGAATTTGGACCAGGAAATATACTTACTAAAATTAATAAAAATATAGTAAAAAACATAGAATGTATTTCTATTAATAATATTAATTCTTTTAATCAAGCTTTTGTTAAAATAAATAAGGATATTTTATGAATTTTAAAAATAAAATTGTATTAATAACAGGCGCAAGAAAAGGAATTGGTTTATCAATAGTTAAAAAATTTTTAATATTAGGTGCATTTATAATTGGAACATCTAAAAGTTGTTCAGGGGTAAATTTTATAAATAAATATTTAGGAAAAAAAGGAGTAGGGATTAAATTAAATGTAACAAAAAAAAAATCAATTAAAAATTTTCTAAAAAAAATCAGAACTGAATTTAAATATATAGATATACTAATTAATAATATTGGTATTATTTTTGATAATTTATTATTAAATATGAAAGAACATGATTGGAGATCTGTTATAGATATTAATCTAAATTCAGTATTTTTAATATCTAAATATATCATAAAACTTATGATTAAAAAAAAATATGGTAGAATAATAAATATAGGATCTTTTATTGGATCAATTGGAAATATTGGACAATCAAATTATTCTGCTTCTAAAGCTGGTTTAATTGGATTAAGTAAATCTTTATCTTATGAAGTTGCCTCTATGGGAATAACAGTAAATGTTATTTCTCCAGGTTTTATAATTACTGACATGACAAAATCATTAACATTAAATAAACGTAAATATTTTTTATCTAAGATACCTATGAATAGATTTGGTTTACCTGAAGAAATATCCAATGTAGTAATTTTTATAGCTTCTGAAGAATCATCTTATATTACTGGTGAAGTAATAAATGTTAATGGTGGAATTTGTTTAATTTAAAAAATAAAATTAATTTAATTTAAATATTAAAATATATAAATTGGAATTAAATAATGAATAATATAAAAGATAAAGTTAAAAAAATAGTTTCTAAACAATTTGGTATTAAAAAAATAAATATTTCTAATAAGATATCATTAAGAAACGATTTAGGTGCTGATTCTCTTGATATGATAGAGCTAATAATGTCTTTAGAAGAAAACTTTAATATAATCATTACAGATGATGAATCTGAAAAACTAAATACAATAAAAGAATTAATTAATTTAATAAAATCAAAATTAAAAAATAATTTATAAAATATAAATTTTATAAATTATATTAATTAATTTAACATATTAAAATAAAATTTTTTATAATTAAATGTATTTATTACATAAAATATTTTATATAATTAAAAAATTATAAATTATATTAATAATTTATAATTTTTTAATTATATAAAATATTAAATATGTTTATATTGGATATAAAATGAAATTTAATATATTAAAAACTTATGGTAAAGCAAGAAGAGGAAAATTAATTTTCAATAAATGTAATATAGATACACCAACTTTTATGCCTGTATGTACTTATGGATCTTTAAAAAGTTTAACAAATAAAGAAATAAAAGAAACAGGAACTAAAATATTATCTAGTAATTCTTTTCATTTATTTTCAAAACCAGGCAAGGAAGTTATTAAACAACATTATAGTCTGCATGATTTTATGAAATGGCCTGGTTTGATATTAACAGATTCTGGCGGTTTTCAAATTTTTAGTTTAAATAAAATTAATAAAGTTACTGAACAAGGTGTATATTTTAAAAATCCTCATAATGGTGAAAAAATATTTTTAACTCCAGAAAAATCTATTGAAATACAAAATGATTTAAAATCTGATATTATTATGATTTTAGATGAATGTATATCATATAAATCTAATTTTGAATATTCTAAAAAATCAATGGAAATGTCTTTAAGATGGGCATATAGAAGTAAAAAATATTATGATAAAATAAAAAAATCTAGTGCGTTATTTGCTATAATACAAGGCAGCATGTATGAAGAACTTAGATATATTTCACTGAAAAATCTTGTAGAAATGGGTTATGATGGTTATGCAATAGGTGGTTTAGCAGTAGGTGAAAGCAAATTAGATATGTTTAATATTTTAAAAAAAATATGTTATTTAATTCCTTTTAATAAACCTCGTTATTTAATGGGTGTAGGAAAACCTGAAGATTTAATAGAATGTGTAAATATGGGGGTTGATTTATTTGATTGTGTAATTCCAACAAGAAATGCTAGAAATGGTTATCTTTTTACTAATTATGGAGTTTTAAATATTAAAAATTCTAAATTTAAAAAAGATAATAATCCTATAGATATAGAATGTAAATGTTTTACTTGTATAAATTATAATAAATCATATATTTATCATCTTTATAAATGTAAAGATACTTTATTTTACCGTTTAAATACTATACATAATTTATATTATTATCAAATGTTGATGAAAAATATACGTAAATCTATAGATAATAATATATTAGAAAAATTCATAAATGAATTTTATTTAAAAAAATTAAAATATTAATTTTATTTTATGAGGGTTATATGATTTATAGTAAATTTGGAATAGGTCAACAAATTAGACACAGATTACTTGGATATTTGGGTGTTATTATAGATGTAGATCCTGAATATTCTTTAGAAAAACCTAAATCTAATGATATTTTATATGAAGAAAAACTAAGATTTTATCCATGGTATCATGTTGTTATGGAAAGTGAAGATGGAAAACAAGTTCATGCTTATTTAGCAGAATCTCAAATAAGATATGAATCTTTCATTATTCATCCTGATCATCCTTTATTAGATGAATTATCTAAAATAATTAGTTTACAAATTTTATCTAATAAAATTAAAAATTAATAATTATTAATTAAGCGAATTTCTTTTGATGCTTTATCTAAAATAACATTAATTAATTTATAACTTTTGTATGATCCATAAATTTTTACTATTTCTATTGCTTCATTTATTGATACTTTATATGGAATATCTTCTCTTTTAAATAATTCAAATAAAGCAGTTCTTAATATTGCAATTTCTACATGACCTATTGATTTAATATTTATTATAATGTATGACTTTATTTTTTTATCTATAAATTTAACGTTTTTAATTACACCTAAATATATTTCTCTAAAATATTTTGTATCTAAATATAAAACATTTAATTTAGATATAAATTGTTTTTCTATATCATATTTATTATTTTTTGATAATTGCCAAGAATAAAGTGCTTGTATTATATAAATTCTTGCACGACGTCTTGATAATTTTTTTAACATTATATCTTCTTGATATTTAAAATTAATTTAAATAATTAATATTATTAATATATATAAATATTATATATATTTATATATATTTGTATATAAATGTATAAAATAAATTAATATTACTATATTATATAAATTAAATTGTTTTTATTAAAATATTAAAAGGAAAAAATAAATGAGTATTGCATTAATTATTAGCACTCATGGTTTGTCCGCAAAATATATGCTTAATACAGTTGAAATGATTTTAGGCAAACAAAAAAATGTTGAATGTGTTGATTTTGTTTCTGGAGAGGGTTCTGACGATTTATTTAAAAAATATAATTTATGTATATCAAATTTATCAATTAATCATGGTCTTATCTTTTTAGTTGATATATGGGGAGGTAGTCCTTTTAATACCGCAAGCCGTATTGCAATTAACAATATTAATATTGAAGTTATTTCTGGAGTAAATATACCAATGTTAATTGAAATATTTATGTCTAGAAATGAAATTATTTCTTTAAAAAAAATATCATTAAAAGCTATTAAAACAGGAATAAATGGAATAAAAACATTAAAATATTTAAAATTATTAAATAAAAAAGAAACTACATCTATTATTAGAAATAAAATAAACACAAATAAAAATAAAAATTATATGAATATTGTTTTAGCTAGAATTGATGATAGATTAATACATGGACAAGTGGTAACTTCATGGACTAAAGAAACTAAAATAAATAGAATTATTGTTATAAGTGATGAAGTTGATGCTGATAAAAATAGAAAAAATTTACTTATTCAAGTTGCCCCACCTGGAATCACATCACATGTAATTAATATAGCAAAATCTATCAGAGTATTTAATAACCCTAAATATGCTAATGATAGAGTTATGTTGTTATTTAATAACCCATCTGATGTTTTAAGTGTAATAGAAAAAGGCATTAAAATTAAATCTATTAATATAGGTGGAATGTCTTATAATAAAAATAAAATTCAAATAAATAATGCTATTTCTGTTGATAAAAAAGATATTATTGCTTTTAAAAAATTAAATAAATTAGGAATTGAATTAGAAGTAAGAAAAGTTTATAAAGATACATCTCTAAATTTAATAAATTTAATTAAAAATTTATCAATTTATTAAAAATTATTTTTAAATTTTTTAATTTTTAAATATTTAAAAATTAAAGGAATATTATATGAATATTAGTACAATGAAAATGTTATTTATTTTTTTATTTTCTTGTTTTTCAGGCATAGAATCTGTTCTGGATGAATTTCAATTTCATAGACCTTTAATATCATGTAGTTTAATTGGTTTAATATTAGGTGATATAAAAACAGGTACTATAATAGGAAGTACATTAGAAATGATTTCAATGGGCTGGATGAATATAGGAGCATCTATGTCTCCTGATTCGTCATTGGCTTCTATTATTTCTACTATATTAGTTATATCTGGAAACCAAACAATAGGTTCAGGTATTGCTTTAGCTATTCCATTAGCTGCAACAGGTCAATTGTTAACAATAATAATACGTACTATTAATGTTGCTTTTCAACATGCTGCTGATAAAGCCGCAGAAAATGGTAATTTAAAATTAATCACATTAATACACTTATCAGCTTTAATACTTCAAGCGATGAGGATAGCAATTCCATCTTTAATGATTGGAATTTCTTTAAAAACCAATTTGATAAAAACAATTCTTGAATCTATTCCTGAAGTAATTACAAATGGATTGAATGTTTCAGGTGGGATTATAGTTATTGTTGGGTATGCAATGGTTATTAATATGATGAAAGCTGGATATTTAATGCCTTTCTTTTATCTTGGTTTTGTCATATCATCATTTTCTAAATTTAATTTAGTATCATTTGGAATGATAGGTATAATAATTTCAATCATTTATATTCAATTAAATCCAAAATATTTTAATAAATTTAAAAAAAAAAATATATCTAAAAAAAAAAAAATTAATTTAGACAATGAATTAGATTAATAAGGATATAAATATAATGAATAAATTAAATAAATATAAAAAAAAAATAACATCATTGGATATTTTTAGAGTATTTATTAGATCTAATTTTTTTCAAGGATCATGGAATTTTGAAAGAATGCAATCTTTAGGTTTTTGTTTTTCTATAGTTCCAATTATCAAACGTTTATATTCTAAAAATAAAAATGATTTGATTTTAGCAATGAAACGTCATTTAGAATTTTTTAATACTCATCCTTATGTATCTGCTCCTATATTAGGAGTTACCATAGCAATGGAAGAACAACATGCTAATGGATATTTAGTTAAAGATTCATCTATAAACAGTATAAAAGTTGGTTTAATGGGTCCGTTAGCTGGAATAGGAGATCCAATTTTTTGGGGCACAATAAGACCTTTATTTTCAGCTATTGGTTCTGGTTTATCTACAAATGGAAATTTAATTGGACCATTATTTTTTTTTATAACATTTAATTTAGTTAGATTATTTTTTAGATATTATGGTATTGTTTATGGGTATAAACATGGTGTAAATATTATAAATAATATAGGAAATGAATTTTTTAAAAAAATAACTGAAGGTTCTTCTATTTTAGGTTTATTTATTATGGGTGTTTTAGTTAATAAATGGACTCATATTAATATTCCATTTGTAATATCTAATTATACAAAAAATTCAAAACAAATAACTATACAAAATATTTTAGATCAAATAATTCCTGGATTAATTCCTTTACTTCTTACATTATTATGTATGTGGTTATTAAGAAAAAAAGTAAATTCATTATTTATTATAATAATGTTTTTTATTTTAAGTATATTTGGATATTGGTCTGGTTTTCTTGGTTTATAATAAATTATAAACCGGGTTTAGTTCACCCGGTTTTAAAAAAATATTTATATAAATTTTTTATAATAATTAAAAAATATTGAATTTAAATTAAATATTTTTAAAAAACATTAAATATAAGAAAATTTAATATTTAGGATTTATATGTCAATTAATATTTTATCTATTAATACTTCAACAGAATCTTGTTCAGTAGCAATTATGAACTATAATAATATTATTATAGATTATTTTATAATTTCACCTTATAAACATATGAAATATATTCTTAAAATGATTAATTTATTATTATATAAATCTAAAATAAATTTAAAAAAAATAAATTTAATAGCTGTTAGTAACGGACCAGGAAGTTTTAATGGTATAAGAATTGGAATAGGTATTGCATATGGATTATCTATAGTTTTTAATATACCAATCATCGGTATTTCAAATTTAGCTATTTTAGCTGAAGGCTCCTGGAGAAAAACCGGATCTTGTAAAGTACTAACATTAATGGAATCTAGACTTGGTGAATTTTATTGGGCTACATATAAACGTAAAAAAAATATATGGAAATTAAAAAAACAAGAAGTTTTTTTAAGAAAAAATGAAGTTGAAAATAATTTCTTAAAATTAACAGGTTTTTGGTCTATATCTGGAACAGGATGGAAAAAAATAAAATTAAAAATTAATAAAAAACTAAACATATTTTCAGGAAAATATAATTTTCCTAAAGCTAAAGATATGATACCTATTGCTTTTAATAAATATATTAATCATGAATATGATTATAAATCATTTATTACACCTAATTATTTAAATAATAAAATTTGTTAAAAAACCTAATTATTTAAATAATTAGGTTTTATTTATTTACTTCTAAATATTATTCTTCCTTTATTTATATCATACGGTGTTAGTTCAACTGTAACTTTATCACCATTTAATATTCTTATATAGTTTTTTCTCATTTTACCTGAAATATGAGCAATTAAAATATGTTTATTTTCTAATTTTACTTTAAACATAGTATTAGGTAATGTTTCAATCACAGTTCCTTGCATTTCAATGTTATTCTTAATATACATTTAATCCTCTATTTTAAAAAATATTAAAAAATCCTAAAAATCTTGATTGATATTATAATTAATTATCGTTTTTTTCATTTAAATATCTTTCAGCATCTAAAGCTGCCATACATCCATAACTACAAGCAGTTATTGCTTGTTTATAAAATTTATCAATTACATCACCTGCAGCAAATACGCCTTTTATTGATGTAGAAGTTAATTTACTTGAATTATTTTTGTTAACTGATATATATCCATCATTCATGTCAAGTTGTGATTTGAAAATATCAGTATTGGGTGTATGACCAATTGAAACAAATACTCCTTCTATATTTAGAAATTCATATTTATTATTATTTTGATTTTTCAATTTTAAACCTGTAACATAAATCTTATTTCCTATAAATTGTTCAACAATTTTATTTGTATGCAAAATAATATTTTTATATTTTATTCTATTATATAATCTATCCATGAGAATTTTTTCAGCTCTGAAAATATTACTTCTATGTATTAAATTAACTTCTTTGGATATATTAGATAAATAAAGAGCTGCTTCTATTGCTGAATTACCACCTCCTATTATTGCAACTTTTTTATTTTTATATAAAAAACCATCACATGTTGGACAAGTAGATAATCCTTTTCCTTTATAAAATAATTCTGATTTTAAACCTAAAAATTTAGCAGAAGATCCTGTTGCTATTATTAATGAATCACATGTATATTTTGATTTTTCTCCAAAAATCAAAAAAGGATTTTTACTAAAATCAGTTTTTATTATATTATCATAAATAATTTTTGTATTAAATTTTAGTGCGTGGTTATTCATTCTATTCATTAATTCCAACCCTGTTAATACATTTAAATCACCAGGCCAGTTTTCTATTAAAGTATTAATATTTAATTGACCTCCAGGATTAGATCCTGTAATTAAGACAGGATTTAAATTAGCTCTAGATGCATAAATTGCTGCTGTATAACCAGCGGGTCCGGATCCTAATATTATTAATTTATTATTATTTAATTTAGACATATTGTATTTGAGTTTTTATTATAAAATTTAATTAAATATTTTTAATTAATTAATTTTATTAATATAATTTAATTTAATGATAATAATTATTATATCATTTTAATTTTAAAAAATTATATATTTTTTATAAAAAATTAAATTTTATTAATATTATGCATATATTTTTGTAATACTTTAGGTATTTTTATATGTCCACAAGGTAATTGATAATTTTCAATAACTGCAATTAATGTTCTTCCAACTGCTAATGCTGATCCATTTAAAGTATGAACAAATTTAATTTTATTATTAGATTTTGTACGATATCTAATTTTCATTCTTCTGGATTGAAAATCACCTATTTGTGAACATGAAGATATTTCACGATAAATATTTTGTGAAGGTATCCATACTTCTAAATCATATGTTTTACAAGATGTAAAACTCATATCACCAGTACATAATAAAATTTTACGATAAGGTAAATTAAGTAATTGTAAAATTTTTTCCGCGTGATTTGTTATTTCTTCAAGAGCTTTAATAGAATTATTAGGTTTGACAATTTGAAATATTTCTACTTTATCAAATTGATGCATTCTCATTAAACCATATGTATCTTTACCATAAGATCCAGCTTCAGATCTAAAACATGGCGTGTGTGAAGTCATTTTAATTGGAAGATCTTCTTCTTTTATTATTTCATCTCTTAATAAATTACTTAATGGAACTTCTGAGGTGGGTATAAGATAATATCTTTTATTATTTCTATTTTCATTTATACTATGAGTATGAAATAATTCATTTTCAAATTTAGGAAGTTGTCCAGATCCATATAAAGATTTTTTTTTAACTAAATATGGTAAATAATATTCTATATATCCATGTTTATTAATATGTATATCTAACATAAATTGATACAACGCACGATGCAAAAGAGCTATTGAGCCATTCATAACAGCAAAACGAGATCCAGATATTTTCACAGCTTTTGTAAAATTAATACATTTTAATTTTTTACCTATATGAACATGATCTAATATTGGAAAATTAAAGTTTTTTGGCTTACCCCATTTGTATAATTCTATATTTTTTTTTTTATTAAATCCACTTGGAACATCATTACAAGGTATATTAGGAATAGATAAATAATAATTTTTAATTTCAATTAAAACAGATTTTAATAATAATTTCATATACATAAATTTTTTATTTAAAGTATTTACTTTATTACATAAATAATTTATATTTTTATTATTTAATTTTAAAATACTAATTTTTTTAGATATATAATTAATTTTATATTGAATTTTTTCTGTTTCAATTTGAATTTTTTTTCTGAAATGTTCTTTATTTAATATAAAAACTTTATTTAAAGCAAAATTTCTTCTTAATAATTTTTTCGATATTTTATTAATATTATTAATTAATAAATTTTTATTTATCATGATTTTTATTTTTCCTTTATTTTTAAAACAAAATATATAATGTATATTTAAATCTTTAATGAACGTAAATATATTACACATTTTTTCATTTTTGAATTTAACTTAGCTTTAATATTGATAATTTTATGATTAATAGGATGATAAAAAATCATTGATTTTGCATGTAAAAATAAACTATTAAGTCCACACAATTTTAGTTTTTTGTCAAAATTTTTATCACCATATCTATTATCAAATGCTATAGGATGACCTGCAAAAAGTGCATGAACTCTAATTTGATGAGTTCTTCCAGTTAATGGTATAACTTTTAATAGAGTAGCTATTTTAAATCTCTCTTTAATTTTAAATAATGTTTTTGATTTTTTTCCTAAATTATTAATTTTAACTTTATGTTTGTTATTTAAATTTCTTTTCTTTAATAAAGGTTGAGATATATATTTTATATTTTTATTCCAATATCCTTTAACTAAGGTTAAATATTCTTTTTTTACTTTTTTATATTTTAATTGATTATGTAAATTACACAGAACTGATTTTTTTTTTGCTAGAATTAATACTCCTGATGTTTCTTTATCTAATCTATGTACTAATTCTAAAAAATTTAATTTAGGACGTAAAATTCTAAAATATTCAATAATACCCAAATTTGAATTTATACATCCATGTACTGAAATTTTAGCAGGTTTATTAATAATAATAAGGCAATTATCTTCAAATATTATTGATCTTTTTAAAATATTAATTATATATTTATTAATAGTTTTTTTTTTATTTTTTTGTATTAAAATTATTTTTGGAATTAATATTATATCATTATAATTTATTTTATATTTTTGATTTACTTTTTTAGCATTAACAAGAATCAAACCTTTACGGATATATAAATATAATAAATTTTTAGATATTTTTTTAATATTATTAATTAAAAAATTATCAATTCTTTGATAAGATCTTTCGTAAGGAACACTTATTGATTTATATTTATTTTTATATAACTTCATTTTTATTAAATCTCTGAAATTTAAATATTTATTAGATAATTAAATTATATAAATATCTTATTTCATAATATTTAAATTTAAAAATAAATTATTTTAAATTTTTATAATATTAATTATAATTTAAATTATATATAAAATATTTAAATTATAAATTAAATATATTTTTTAAATTTAATTAATATTATTAATTAAATTAATATAATGAGTAATATAATAATGATCAAAATGTTAATTAGTACAACTAAAAATAAAGAAATAATTATTGCTGTAATAGATGGTCAACATATTTGTGAATTAGATATTTATATTGAAAATAAAAAACAAAAAAAAAATAATATATATAAAGGTATAATATCTAAAATTGAACCTAGTTTAAATGCGGTATTTGTAGATTATGGTGAAAAACGCCATGGTTTTTTACAAAATAAAAAAATTTATAATAAATATTATAATAAAAAATATAATTTAAATCGTGAAATTGATATTAATAAAAATATTTATAAAGGTCAAGAAATAATAGTACAAATATATAAAGAAGAAAATGAAAATAAATGTGCAAAATTAACTACTTTTATTACTTTATGTGGAAATTATTTAATATTAATGCCATATAATCCTAAAATAATAGGTATTTCACATAAAATATCAAGAAAAGAGAGAGATAAAATAAAATCAAAAATAGCAAATATTAATTTACCTAATAGTATGGGTATAATAGTTAGGACATCAGGTATAGGTATATCATCCATTGATTTTAAATATGATCTTGATTTTATCACCAAAAATTGGAAATCAATTAAAAATACTTATAATAATGTAAAATCACCATTTTTAATTTATAAAGAAAACAATATAATTAATAATTATTTTCGCAATTATTTAAAATATGATATAAAAGAAGTTATACTAGATAATAATAAATTATTAAATTTTTTAAAAAAAAATTCTTTATTTTTTAAAAAAAAAATTAATAACGCAAATATTAAATTTTTTAATAATAAAAAACATATTTTTAATTATTACCAAATTGCTAATCAAATAGAATCTATCTTTAAAAGAAAAATTAAATTACCATCAGGTGGTTCAATTATTATTGAAAATAATGAATCTTTGACAACAATAGATGTTAATTCTTTTAAATCTAAAAACGGTTTAGATATTGAAGAAACTTCTTTTAATACTAACATAGAAGCTTCTTATGAAATTTTTAGACAAATTAAATTTAGAAATATTAATGGTTTAATTATTATTGATTTTATAAATATGAAAAATTATGAAAATAAAAACATACTAGAAATGTTTTTTAAAAAACTATTTAAAAACGATAATGCTAAAATAAATTTTAGTAAAATATCTAATTTTTATATCTTAGAACTCTCTCGTCAAAAATTAAGCAAGTCTATAAATATATTTAAATATAAAACATGTAATAAATGTGGTGGTTATGGAATTATACGTAATAAGTATATTTACTAAAAAATAAATATTATTTATAATCAATAGTACTTAATATTTGAATTTATTAATATTTTAATTCTCTCCTCTGACTGGATTCGAACCAGTGACATACGGATTAACAGTCCGCCGTTCTACCTGCTGAACTACAGAGGATTTAAATTAATTATATTTTTTTTTAAAACAAAAGTCAAATTTTTAAAAAATTTATTTTAAATAAAATTTATTAAATTATTTATTAAAAATTTTTTAATTATTAAATTAATACAATTTATCATTATCAAATCTTGATATTTTACCATTAAAATTAAGTCTTATTTTACCTATAGGACCATTACGTTGTTTACCTATAATTATTTCTGCTATTCCTTTCATATTACTGTTTTCATTATATATTTCGTCTCTATAAATAAAAATAATTAAATCTGCATCTTGTTCAATAGAACCTGATTCACGTAAATCAGAATTAATTGGTCTTTTATCTAACCTTTGTTCTAAACTTCGATTTAATTGTGATATTGCTATTACAGGTATTTTTAGTTCTTTAGCTAAAGATTTTAAAGATCTAGAAATTTCTGCTATTTCGACATTACGATTATCATATAATGAAGGCACTTTCATTAATTGTAAATAATCAATCAGAATCATACTTAAACCATTATTTTCTTTATAAATTCTTCTAGCTCTGGATCTTAATGAAGTTGGTGTCAACTCTGATGAATCATCAATATAAATATTTTTTTTTTCTAATAAAATTTTAATAGTATTAGATATTTTTAACCAATCTTGATCATTTAATATTCCTGTACGTATACGAGCTTGATCAACTCTTGACATAGATGATAACATTTTTATCATTATTTGCTCTACTGTCATTTCTAAACTAAATATCAATACTGGTTTATTTTCTTTAATTGAAACATTTTCGCATATATTCATTGCAAAAGTTGTTTTTCCCATAGAAGGTCTAGCAGCTATTATTATCAAATCAGATTTTTGAAATCCATAAGTTTTATCATCTAAATCTTTATATCCACTTGAAATACCAGTAATATTATTTTTTGGATTTTTATATAAGAATTTTATTCTATTTACTATATGTTCTAAGATATTTTCAATTTTTTTAGGCCTTATGCTGTTATTAATTCTTTTTTCTGATATTTGAAAGACTAAGGATTCCGCTATATCTAATAAATCATCACTACTTTTACCTTTTGTATTATAACCAGTATCAGCTATTTCTTTTGCAACTGTTATCATTTCTCTAATTATTGCTTTTTCCCTAACAATATTAGCATAAGCATCTATATTTGATATACTAGGTGTATTTTTTGATAAATCAGCTAAATAAATAAAACCACCAGAAATATCTAATTTTTTTTTTTGGTCTAAAGATTCAGATATAGTAATCAAATCAATTGGTTTTTTTAATTCTAATAAAAATTGCATTTCATTAAAAATTACACGGTGCGCATAAATAAAAAAATCATTACTAATTAAAATATCTGATATATTTTCCCATTTATTATTATCAAGCATTAATCCACCAAGAACAGATTGTTCTGCTTCTAATGAATAAGGCATTGTTTTAATTCCTGAAATATTTAATTCAAATAATTTAGATTTTTTATTTTTTTTGTTTTTAAACATAAAAATTATTTTTACCTAATAAAATTAATAATTTTAAAAATATAAAATTTAATAAATATATAAATTATATATAATTTATTTGTATTTTTTTAAAATGTTTATTTATATTTGTATCTTCTATAGACCATTTTGGTTTTACAGAAATAGATAAATTATGATTATAATTAAAATTAATTCTAAAAATACTTGCATATGCTATCATAACTGCATTATCAGTACAAAATTCTTTTTTTGCATACATTAATTTACAATTTATTTTTTTTACCATTTTTTTCATTTTATGACGTAATAATTTATTAGAACTAACACCTCCAGAAATAATAAGTTTATTATAACCTGTAATATTAAGAGCTCTTTGAGATTTTAATACTAATGTATCTATAACAGCATTTTCAAATGCTAAAGCTATATCAGCCTTTGATTGTTCATTACAATATTTTTTATTAATAATTTTAGCAACATGAGTTTTTAAACCAGAAAAACTAAATGATAATCCAGGTTTTTTTAACATTGGTCTTGGAAAAAAATAATTACCATATTGACCTAATTTTGCTAAATTTTCTAGCATTTTTCCTCCTGGATAATTTAATCCAAGAAGTTTAGCGATTTTATCAAAAGCCTCTCCTGCTGAATCATCTATACAGTCTCCCAAAATTTTATATAAACCTATACCTTTTGCTAATATTAATTGAGTATGACCACCTGAAACTACTAAAGCAATAAAAGGAAATTTAGGTTGTTTTTTACCAATCATGGGAGATAATAAATGACCTTCAATATGATTTATTGCAATAGAAGGTATTTTTAATGTATAAGCTAATGATTTACCTACAGTTGCTCCAATCATTAAAGATCCAATAAGACCAGGTCCTGCTGTATATGCAATATAATTCAAATCATTAAAATTTACAAAAGAAGTTAAAAATAATTTTTTTATTAATTTTTTTAATTTTAATATATGATATCTTGAAGCTAATTCTGGAACAACTCCTCCATAATAATTGTGTATTTTTTGACTATATTGAATATTATTAATTAAACCTTTATGTGTATCATATAAAGATACACATGTTTCATCAAAAGATGTTTCTATTCCTAATATTAACATTTTTTAAAAACCATTTTTATAAGCTTTATATAATTTAAAAAATTAATTATAATAAATTATATATAATTAAATTATATTTAATAAAAAATTTAAATTTGTAAACTTTGAATTTAATATTTTTGTTAAAATAATAAAATTATTAAATTAATATTTAAATTAATAATAGATTAAGGAAAATTATAAATGCCATCAATTACACTATATGAAAATGAACCATTTGAATTAGCATTAAGAAGATTTAAACGTTCTTGTGAAAAAGCAGGAATAATATCTGAATTTCGTAAAAGAGAATTTTATGAAAAACCCACTACTAAAAGAAAAAGAGCAAAATCTTCTGCTATTAAACGTCATATTAAAAAAATGTCAAGAAATAATTTAAAAAAACAACGTTTATATTAAAAATTAATATATAATATATTTAACATTAGTATTAAATATATTTATTCTTTAAACATTAAAAATTAATTATCATTTTAAACAATGTCTTATAAAATTAATAAAATTTTTATAAATCAATTATTAAATTTAACAAATATTGTTGATATTATAGGATCTAAAATTAATTTAAAAAAACATGGTAAATATATTAAAGCCATTTGTCCTTTTCATAATGATAATAATCCTTCTTTTTTTGTAAATTATGAAAAACAATTTTATCATTGTTTTGGTTGTGGATCACATGGAAATGTAATAGATTTTTTAATGAATTTTGAAAAAATAAGATTTATTGATTCAATAGAAGAACTTGCATTATATCATAATACAGAAATTATTTATGAAAATATTGATAACAAGTACAAAAAAAAAATTTTAATTAAAAATATTTTATATAAATTAATGAACGCAATAAATAAATTTTATAATACATTATTAATTAACAATAAATTTGAAAAAGCAAATAAATATTTAAAATATAGAGGAATTAATTCATCTGTATTACATTCTTTTTCTATAGGATTTTCACCTCCAGGTAATAATATTATTAATTTTTTTAAAAAATATAACTTACCAATTGAAATTATCAAAAAAACAGGATTATTATTTAAAAATAAAAATGGATTATTATACGATATGTTTAGAGAGAGAATTATGTTTCCAATTAGAAATAATAAAGGTTTTGTAGTAGGCTTTGGAGCAAGAACATTAAATAATGATAATCCGAAATATTTAAATTCACCTGACACAGAAATTTTTAATAAGAAAAATCAATTATATGGATTATATGAAATCAAAAAAAATAAATATAACTTTCCTATACTATTAATAGTTGAAGGTTATATGGATGTTTTAACATTATCTCAATTTGGTATATTTTATGCAATATCATCTTTAGGTACTTATATAAATAAAGATAATATTGAATTAATATTTAGATTAACAGATCACATAATATGTTGTTATGATGGTGATATTTCAGGTAAAATAGCTGCTTGGAAATTTTTAAAAAAATCTTTAATATACTTATATGGTAATCGAAAAATAAGTTTTATGTTTATTCCATATGGAGAAGATCCAGATTCTTTAATTAGAAAGATAGGTAAAAAAGAATTTGAAATTAGAGTTCATAAATCTATACCTTTGTCTAAATTTTTATTTAAAAATTTATTAATAAAATCGGATCTAAAAACTTATGAAGGTAAAGCAAAATTTGTAAAATTATCTTTGAATTTAATAAATAAAATACCATGTCCAATATTACGTTTATTTTTAAAAAAAGAATTAGGAAAAAAAACAGGTATTATTGATAATTTTAAATTAAATAAAATAATATCAATAAATAAAAATAGAAATAATGATTATATTAGACAAAAAATTAAAAAAAATATTTTAAAAACTTTATTAGGTTTAATTATTCAATATCCAAAACTTTCTTTTAATGTTTTAAAGTTAAATAAAATTGAAAAATATAACCAACCAGGTATAAAATTATTTATAGAAATAGTTAAAATATGTAATTTATTACCTACAATAAATACAGGACAGTTGTTAGAAAATTATCGTGATAGTAAATTTTATTTATATCTTAAAAAATTAGCAATTTGGAATCATATGATTATTGATAAAATGATTCAAGTTACTTTTTTGGATGCTTTGTCTAATTTAAATAATACAATAATTAATGAAAAATTAGAATTATTAATTACTAAAGGACGTATTAAGATTTTAACTATTAAAGAAAAAAAAAAAATATGGTATTTAAATAAATCTTTAATAAAGTTTTAAAAAATTTAATATTTATAAAAAAAATTTATAATTAATAAAATTTATTTAAATAAATTGGATATTATATTATGAATAAAAAAATAAAATTAAAAATAAATTCACTTATTAAAAATGGTAAAAAAAGAGGTTATTTAACTTTTTCTCAAATAAATAATAATATTAAATATGATTTTAAAAACAATATTGATATTAAAAATATAATTAATATTTTTAATAAAATTGGTATAAAAATTATAGAAAAAAATATTAATTCTAATAAAATAATTTTAAATAAAAAAAGTAATTATAATAAAAATATATTAAAAGAATCATATAAATATATTTCAAATTCAGATTCTGATATATATAAAACTAATGATGCTATAAGAATGTATATGAAAGAAATGGGAACAGTTGATTTATTAAATCGTGAACAAGAAATAGATATTGCCAAAAAAATAGAAGATGGAATAAATCAAGTTAAAATATCTATATCAGAATATCCAAATGCTATAATTTATATATTAAAAAAATATAAACAAATTAAATCTGGTAAAATAAAATTTACAGATATTGTATCTAATATAATTGATAAAAATTTTAAAGAACTATTTTTTATTAATAATATTAAAAATGAATTATCTAAAACAGAAAAATATTTATTAAATGATATAGAAGAAAATAATAATCACAGTAAAGAAAAATTGAATAATTTAAACAAAATTAATTTTGAAATAGCAAATAAAAAATTTCAAGAATTAAATATACAATATAAAATAACAAAAAATATAATAAAACAATATGGAAGAGATCATTATAAATCTTCAATAGAAATAAAAAATCTATCTAATATATTTAAACAATTTAAACTAGCTCCTAAACAATTTGATTTTATTTTAAATAATATTAGTATAATTATGAATAAAATAAAAATACAAGAAAGTATAATAATGAATTTATGTATTTATAAATGTAAAATGCCTAAAAAAATTTTTATTAAGTTATATAATAATAAAAATAAACATTTTGACTGGTTTAAATATGCTTCTTCTTTTAATAAACCTTGGTCAATTAATTTAAAAAAAATAAATAAAAATATAAATATTAATATAATTGAATTAAAAAAAATTGAAAAAAAAACCAAATTAACAATAAAACAATTAAAAGATATTAATAGACGTATTTTTATAGGTAAAACAAAAATTATTAAAGCTAAAAAAGAAATGGTTGAATCAAATCTTCGTCTTGTGATTTCTATAGCTAAAAAATATATCAATAGAGGTTTACAATTTTTAGACCTTATTCAAGAAGGAAATATAGGATTAATGAAAGCTGTAGACAAATTTGAATACAAACGTGGTTATAAATTTTCTACTTATGCAACATGGTGGATACGTCAAGCAATTACAAGATCAATTGCTGATCAAGCTCGTACAATACGAATACCTGTTCATATGATTGAAACTATAAATAAATTAAATAGAATTTCAAGACAAATTATTCAAGAATTAGGTAGAGAACCAACACCTGAAGAATTATCTGAAAGAATGATGATTTCAGAAGAAAAAATAAGAAAAGTTTTAAAAATCGCTAAAGAACCTATTTCAATGGAAACACAAATGGGCAATGATGAAGATTCACATTTAGGTGATTTTATTGAAGATAATAATATTGAATTACCATTAGATTCTGCCACATCAGATAGTCTAAGATATGCTACTAATAAGATTTTATCTGGTCTTACTCTTAGAGAAGCTAAAGTTTTACGTATGAGATTCGGAATAGATATGAATACAGATCATACTTTAGAAGAAGTTGGTAAAAAATTTGAAGTTACAAGAGAAAGAATTCGTCAAATAGAAGCTAAAGCTTTACGTAAATTACGTCATCCTAGTAGATCTGAAATATTAAGAAGTTTTTTAGATGATTAAAAATAATTTATAATTTAAATAAATAAAAAAACAATTATTGTTAAATTTAATATTTTAAAATTTTTAAAAAGGTATTATTATAAAATAATATGACAAATAAAATTAATAATTTTATTTATAAAATAATTAATAAAGATATCTTAACAGGAAAAAATAAATATATAAAAACTAGATTTCCTCCTGAACCTAATGGTTATTTACATTTAGGTCATGCTAAATCTATATGCTTAAATTTTGGTATTGCAAAATATTTTCATGGTACATGTAATCTTCGTTTTGATGATACAAATCCAGTTAAAGAAAATATAAAATATATTAGTTATATTAAAAAAGATATTAATTGGTTAGGATTTAAATGGAATAATAATATTAAATATTCATCTGATTATTTTCATGAAATAAAAAAATTTGCTATTAATTTAATTAAAAAGGGTTTAGCTTATATAGATCAATTATCTATTATAGAAATTAAAAAATATCGTGGAACATTAAAACAAAATGGAAAAAATAGTCCTTATAGAAACAGAAGTATTAAAGAGAATTTAAATCTTTTTACAAAAATGGAAAATGGTGAATTCGAAGAAAATAGTATGTGTTTAAGAGCCAAAATCAATATGTCTTCATCATTTATTATAATGAGAGATCCTGTTTTATATAGAATAAAATTTACTAGTCATCATCAAACTGGTAAAAATTGGTGTATTTATCCAATGTATGATTTTGCTCATTGTATTTCAGATTTATTAGAAGGAATAACACATTCCTTATGTACTTTAGAATTTCAAAATAATAGAATTTTATATAATTGGATTTTAAAAAATATATCCAATAATAAAATTATTCCAAAACAATATGAATTTTCTAAATTACAAATTCATAATACGATAATATCTAAACGATACTTAAATTATATTATTAAAAAAAAACTTGTTAAAAGTTGGGATGATCCTAGATTGCCTACAATTTCTGGTTTGAGACGTCGTGGTTATACACCAAACTCAATACGTAATTTTTGTAAATTAATTGGAATTTCTAAACAAGAAAGTTATATTAATATTTCTGTTTTAGAGAATTGTTTAAGAAAGGATTTGGATGAAAAATCAATACGAGCAATGGCTGTTGTAAATCCTGTTAAATTAATTATAGAAACTTTAGAAGTTGGTTATGAAAAAATTATTTACATGAAGAATCATCCTAAAAAACCAGATATGGGAACTAGAAAAGTGATATTGAGTAGAGAAATTTTTATAAATAAAAATGATTTTCAAGAAAAACCAAATATTGGATATAATAGATTATCTATAGGAAAAAAAGTACGTTTAAGATATTCTTATGTTATAAAAGCTAAATCTTTTATTAAAGATAAATATGGTAATATTTCAACTATATTTTGTTGTCATGATCCTAATTCTTGTAATATTGAATATAATAAATTAAGAAAAATAAAGAGTATAATTCATTGGGTTTCTGTTGAAAAAAATCTACCAGTAGAATTTAGAATTTATGATAAACTATTTATTAAAAAAGAATTAAATTCTTACAAAGATTGTATAAATTATTTTAATAAACAATCTATAAAAATATATAATGGTTTTGTTGAATATAATTTATTAAATATAAATTTAAATATAAATATTCAATTTGAACGAGAGGGTTATTTTTATGCGGATATTAATGATTTTTCTTTTAAAAATCCTGTTTTTAACTTAACTACAACAATTTCATCAAGAATTAAAAAAATATAAATATATATTAATTAATATACTTAATATATTTTCATTTCTTTGCTGATTATATTAATCCACATTTTAATTCTTGAATACGTAAGTTCAGGTTGTGTATCTTCATCAATAGTTAAACCTATAAAATATTTATTTTTAATCAAACATTTAGAATGTGTAAAATTATATCCTTTAATTGACCAATTACCAATAATATTAGCTCCTCTTAATTTAATTATATTTCCTAATATTCCCATTGCGTCACAAAAATATTCTGGATAATTTTCTTGATCACCACATCCAAATATGGCACAAATTTTTTTTTTAAAATTAATTTTTTTAATAATTGGGAAAAAATCTTCCCAGTCACATTGAGCTTCACCATAATACCATGTAGATATTCCTAATAATATTCTATTATATTTTTCTATATCTTTTTTACAAGTCTCTGATATATTAAATATATCTGTTTTTTTTTTTCCTAAAATATTACTAATGATATGAGCTATTTTTTCAGTATTACCAGTATCGCTTCCATAAAAAATACCTATTTTAGACATTTAATTTTATCCGTTAGATTGAAATTTATTAATATTTTTTTATAAAAACATTTTTTAGTTTTAATAAATAGTATATAATATTTTAATATTTTAATAAATTTAATTATTATAAATTTATTAAATTTTATATTTAAATTCATGTATTATATAAATTTTTAAATGTTAAATATTGAATTAGAAAATTTAGTAAATAAAAAACTTTTTAATAAACTAATTAAAGATTATTGTCCAAATGGATTACAAATAGAAGGACGTAAAAAAATAAAAAAAATAATAACAGGAGTAACTTCTTGTAAAACATTGATAGAAATAGCTATTGAAAAAAATGCTGATGCAATTATAGTACATCATGGTTATTTTTGGAACAATGAAAATATCAAAATATTTGGAATGAAGCGTAAACATTTTAAAAAAATATTAACTAATAATATTAATTTATATGTATGGCATTTACCTTTAGATTATAATATTAAATTTGGAAATAATATACAATTAGCTAATATTTTAAAATTAAATAAGATTAACTTTATAAGTCCTTTGGTTTTACAAGGACAATTTAATAAATTTTTATATGTTAAAGAATTAAAAAAAAAATTACAGTTTTATTTAAATAATAATATTTTTTATTATGGAAAAACAGGTTCTAATTTTATAAAAACGGTAGCTTTATGTTCTGGAGGTGGGCATAAGTTAATTGATATTATTTTGAACAAAAAAATAGATGCTTTTATTACAGGAGACAAATCTGAACAATGTGTTAATTTTGCTAAAGAAAATAAATTACATTTGTATACATGTGGTCATTATGCTACAGAAAAATTCGGTATAAAATCATTAGGTGAATGGTTATTTAAAAAATATAATTTTGATGTTTCTTTTATAGATATCCCAAACCCCGCTTAATTATTTTAATAAATGTAAAATAATTTTATAAAAAACTTGATTATATAAAAATATTATGTATTAGTTATATTAATTATAATTTTTTTATATCTTTATTTTTTTTAAAAATATATATTTATATTAACTGCAATATATATAAAAAATTATTATAAACGGGAGTGGCGAAAATGGAAGACGCATCAGTTTTAGATTCTGACGCTTTAATGCATGCGAGTTCAAATCTCGCCTCCCGTAATTTTGGGGTATAGCCAAGTGGAAAGGCAACGGGTTTTGATCCCGTCATTTCCCAGGTTCGAATCCTGGTGCCCCAGAAATTTATATATTAAATATATTTTTTTTTTAAAGCTACGTAGCTCAGTTGGTAAGAGCGCAGCACTCATAACGCTGAGGTCACAGGTTCGATTCCTGTCGTAGCTAAATAATTAACTTAATTTTAAGAAATTAATGTTTTTATTAATTTATATAAAGAGAAATTAATTTCTAATTAAA